>JAWWPL010000038.1:0-9359 GCA_033850605.1 Blastocatellia bacterium
AAGCCCTCCCTCACGGTCGGGCTAGTGCCCCGCGCCAACCCTTACATTCTTGAAAAGTTCGCGAGCAGCTTCTTTCCCTCGGTCGTCATGATCGACTCCGGATGAAACTGAACGCCTTCAACTTTCATCTCGCGATGGCGCAAGCCCATGATAATGCCGTCAGAGGTGCGCGCCGATACTTCCAAACATGACGGCAGGCCGTCGTCATCGACTATTAGCGAGTGATAGCGGCCGGCGCTAAAAGATTGATCAAGCCCGGCAAAGATCGTCTTGCCATCGTGCTGCACCGCAGATGATTTCCCGTGGCAAAGCTGAGGCGCCCGCACCACGCGTCCGCCGAAAACCTGCCCGATCGATTGATGACCTAAACAAACCCCGAGGACCGGTATTTTGCCGGCGAACGATTCAATCACTTTCATCGAGACACCGGCATCGTCTGGCGTACCTGGGCCCGGGGAAATAACAATCCGCGAAGGCCCAAGCTTGCGGATCTCTTCGACAGTGATCTCGTCATTCCGGCGCACTTCTATCTGCTCGCCCAGTTCGCCGAGATACTGAACCAGGTTGTAGGTGAACGAATCGTAGTTGTCGATTACCAGTAACATTGCCGATTGCCAATTGCCGACTGTTGTTATCTGCTCGTTGAGTTGTGCTCCCTGGTTCCTGCCTACTGCTGCCTGCCTACTGCCTCCTACTTTTTCTTCTCGGCTTCGCGGAGCAGCGCTGCCATGTTCGTTCGTCCATTCTTTGCTGCCCAGCCAGACGCGGTCACGCCATCCACATCCTTAATCCGAGGATCGGCACCCTTGTCGAGTAGTATTCGAACCGATTCGTCCTGTCCATATGATGCAGCCCACATCAATGCGGTACCTCCCAGTTTATTTTTGGTGTTGGGATTGGCGCCCGCATTCAGAAGCATTTCCAAAATCCCGGCTTCGCCAAACCAGGCAGCACCGTGTACCGCTGTATCCCCGTCCTTATCCTGGTGGTTGAGATCTGCGCCCTGCTGCATGAGCTTTTTGACGAAGTCGGTGCGGTTATGCCAGACAGCCAGCATCAATGCCGTCATGCCATTGGGAGTCTCAGCCTTCAGATCAAGACCTGGTTGTGAGATTAACGTTGCAGCTACCTCATCACGATCTTCCTCAAGAGCCAGCAAGAGTGCCGTCCAATTGTTTCTGCCTCTGGCATTGACATCCACACCGCCGCGCAACAGAGCGTTTAGAATCTTCAAATCGCCGCGCGCTTCGGCGGCAGTCAATGCAGTGTCTCCGTTGTCATCTTTCGCGTTGAGATTAATGCCGGCGCTGATAAAGCCATTCACAGCTAATTCGTCGCCCTGCTTTACTGCAGCGACAAACGATTGAGCGTCGAAGTTGTAACCGCGGAGCTGCAAAAAGCGCTTTGCTGCTTCCGGGGTCGGCTGCTCACTTCCCGGCTCGGCACAAGCGCACAAACAACACAGGAGCCCGACGATCAAAAGCTGCGAGTGTCTATTTCGTTTCATTCGATCTACTTCTTACATTGAACGACGCCGGCGTGCTTAATTCTGACGGGCACTACCGGCTTTTCGCCCTCTGCCGGAGCGCGGTTGATCGCGTCGGCAACTTCGAGACCGGTAAGCACCCGGCCAAAAGCTGTGAACTTTCCGTCCAGATGCGGCCCATCACCAACTAAGATGAAAAAATGTGTAGTAGCGCTATTGGGTTCGTCGCCGCGGGCCATCGACACGATTCCGCGCACATGCTTAACATCACTTGGCTCGTCAGGCAGATGACGTGACATTCGTTCGGCCAACTGTGCATTCCAATTTTCGCTGGTCGAAAGGTTGCCGCCCTGGATTACGAACCCTTTGACCACCCGGCTAAATATGGTCGTATCCAAAGCGCCGATCGCGGCCAGGTTAAGAAAGGTGCGCACCGTTTCAGGCGCTTTTGACGGCAGCATTTCGATTACAATTTCGCCCGATTCAGTATCGAAAGACACACACTGGCCAGTCATTTTCTCGATCGTCGCTCCATCAAAGGGATCGCGTACGGCGACCGTCGGCTCCGCGGGTCGAGCATTCGCTTTTTTCAGAGTCTCGGTGTTGGGAGCAGGATTCTGGGCCTGACTCAAGGGAGCACCAGCGAATGTGAAAGTCACGGCGCACAACGCGGCACTCAAGCATCGTGTCCTCACCATGTTCACTGTTCTGTTTAGAGTCGGGCTACTGCCCGACCAAGCGGGCGGTAGCCCGCTTCTAAACCAAACCTTAACTTCAAATAAGCCAAACATCACAATCCCCTTTCCGCCAACTCGATCGCTCGGAAAAGCGCGCGAGCCTTGTTCACGCACTCTTCGTACTCCAGTTCCGGGATCGAGTCGGCAACGATGCCGGCGCCCGCCTGGACCGTCGCCACGCCGTCGCGCAGATCGATTGTGCGAATCGCGATGCACGAATCCAGATTGTCAGCATAATCAACATAAAGAATGGCCCCGGCATACACGCCGCGATGTGCCGGTTCCAACTCGCGAATTATTTCCATCGCCCGTATCTTCGGCGCGCCCGTTACTGTGCCGGCGGGAAAACACGCGGCTAACGCATCAAAGCGATCCAGATTGTCGCGTAGATGTGAACGAAGACTTGTCACCAGATGCTGCACATGCGAATAACGCTCTACCGTCATCAATCCCTCGACTTTGACCGAGCCGTAATCCGAGACACGGCCCAGGTCATTACGGCCAAGATCGACCAGCATCGTATGCTCGGCAACTTCCTTTTCATCCGCGCGTAACTCATCAGCTAACTTAACGTCCTCCGCTTCAGTAGCGCCGCGCCTACGAGTGCCGGCGATCGGGCGATAGTCGAGCCAGTGATCATTGCAGCGCACCAACATTTCCGGGCTGGCTCCGATGATTGTCTCAGCGCCCAGGCGCAAAAAATACATATAGGGCGAAGGGTTTGTCGCCCTCAGCGCCCGATAGATTGAGATAGGATCAGCCGGGGTCGGCCTCTTGAATTGCTGAGCAATCACCGTTTGATAGCAGTCGCCCGCGGCAATGTATTCCTTGATGACGCCGACGGCTGCTTCAAAGTCCTTGCGTGGCCAGTTGGATTGAAATTCAACCTTGGTGTCGGCTCGCGTCGTGGACGATGGTAAGGGATCTTTACTTAGATCGTCTTCGATGTGTGCGGTCTCTGCGACCGCGCGATGGTACAGCTCTCGCAGATGATCGCGATCGCCTTCCGCCTCATCGGTAAAAACAACTGAAGTGATCTCCATCTGCAAGCGGACGCGGTCAAAAGCAACGATGGTGCGAAAGAACATCCATGCCGCATCGTAGGCCTCAGCTGGACGCGCGCCGTTGTTTACGTCGAGCACGGGCTCAAACCAGCGAGCGCCGTCATAAGCCAGGTAACCAACCGCTCCACCCGACAGGGGAGCGAGTCCCGCGCGGCGCGCCAGTTTCTTTCCGGCAAAGTACGCGCGCAGAAACTCAACGGCGTTTTCCTTCCTGACTTCTTCTTCCCCGTCCTTTTCGACGATCGTTTCGTCACCTCGTCCGCGCACCACCATCCAGGGGTTCGTACCGAGAAAAGAATAACGCGCCACCCGCTCGCCGCCCTCGATCGATTCCAGGAGAAACGCGTATGGCGCATCGCCGGCGATCCGCAAAAACGCCCCCACTGGCGTTTGCAGATCTGCAAGCACGCTGCGCACCACCGGCACGACGTTACCGCGCCGCGCTTCCAGTTCGAAATCTTCGAAAGTTGCTGGGACCAGATCGAGCATATTGTCGACTTACATTACCAACTCTAGTTGGATTTTGCCTCCCGCACACCAGGTTTCGTAAAGGCAAGCCTATATCAGAGCCCGTCGTCGCCTCGCGATGCGGGGCATTAGCCGGACCGTCAGGGAGGGCTCCGAGGTGCATTGATCGAGCCCTCCCTGACGGTCGGGTTACTGCCCCGGAGATATGCCCCACTACTTTCTAGCGACTTTGGCTGAAGTAATCTATAATCCGGGCCGCACGGCCGCATCTCAAAGTTTACTCAATCCGCAACCTGCTCTCCAATGACTCTAGCGGCTGGAACACAACTCGGTCGTTACGTAATCCACTCAAAGATTGGCGAGGGTGGAATGGGCGAGGTTTATCTGGCAGAGGACTCGCGCCTCCATCGCAAGGTCGCGTTGAAAATTCTTCCGGCTGAAGTCACCTCCAATCAGGACCGGATGCGGCGCTTCAACCAGGAGGCCAACGTCGCTGCCGCGCTTAACCATCCACACATCGCACACGTCTACGAGATTAGCGAGGCCCAGGGTGTGAATTTCATCGCGATGGAATTCATCGACGGCGCAACTCTGCGTGAAAAGATCCATCTGGACAGACTCGAACTGCCGAAGTTATTGCGACACCTGCAACACGTGGCGGAAGCACTCGCCAAGGCACATGCTGCCGGAATAATGCATCGTGATCTAAAACCCGACAACATCATGATCACGGCCGACGGCCACGCCAAGGTTCTCGACTTTGGTCTCGCGAAGCTTATCGAGGCGCGGCCACCACCCTCATCAGGGCCAGGCTCCAGCGATCTGCCGACGGCGGTGATGCCGCAACACTCAACTCCAGGCACAGTGCTCGGCACGGTCGGCTACATGTCCCCCGAGCAGGCCCAGGGCAAGACCAGAGACATCGATCAGCGCTCAGACATCTTTTCCTTCGGCTGCATTCTTTATGAAGCCGCGACCGGTCATCGGGCCTTTTCAGGAAAGGATGCGCTCGACACCCAGCACAAAATCGTACATGAACCCACTCCGCTAATTAGTGAAGTTAATCCGGCGGCGCCTGCTGAGCTGCAACGAATCGTTCGTCGATGTCTGGCGAAGGATCCCGAAGACAGATACCAGACGATTAAGGACGTCGCCATAGAGTTGCGGGATCTGCGACGTGAGATGGAAAGTACAGCCGGATCCGATTCGACATCTCAGACGTTTGGTGGGTCTTCAAGTCGAGCATCCGAAGCTGCGCGGAGTACCTCTGCAACTTTTCCATCATCCAGCGCCGAATACGTTGTTTCCGGAATCAAGAAGCATAAGACTGCCACGGTCGTAGTCGTCGGACTAGTCGCGCTGGTGCTCACCGGCATCGGTTTCGGCCTCTACATAATGATCGCTCAAAAGAAGGTCGCGTTCTCGCTTCAATCGGCCAGGTACTCGAGGTTGACGAGCACCGGAAAGGCCCGGGAGGCGGCGATTTCACCCGACGGCAAATGGCTGGTGCATGTCATGGATGACGGCGGGCAGCAAAGCCTTTGGCTCAAGCGCGTAGCCGTCGTTAACAGCGACACCCAAATCGTTCCACCTGCTGAACTTTATTACAGCGGAGTGTCCTTCTCACCGAACGGCAACTACGTCTACTACTCAGTCCAGGAAAAGAATGATTCGAGAGGAACCCTCTACCAAGTCCCCGTGCCCGGAGGCCCGATTCGCAAGTTGCTGACCGGCATTAACAACGCGGTGGCGTTTTCTCCTGACGGCAATCAACTCGCCTTCTTTCACTATTCTGAAGATCAAGACCGGTTGATGATCGCGAATGCGGACGGCAGCGGCGAACGCCAACTCGCCGTGCGAGGCGGCAACGAGTTCTTTTTTAGAGCCGGCTTTGTCGCCGTCTCATGGTCGCCGGATGGAAAACGTCTGGCGGTGCCGGTGGGAAACGGCGCAGAGAACTATATGAGTGTAGCTACGATTCCAGTTGATACCGGCAGAATCGAAGCCCTGACTCCGCAAAAGTGGTACGAGGTGCGACAGGTCGCATGGCTAGCTGACGGCAGCCATCTCTTGTTTACCGCGATCGAAAAAGGATCCAGCAGCTTCAAGATCTGGCAGCTTTCCTATCCGGCGGGCGAGGCAAAGGCGATTAGCGGCGACTTGGATTCCTATTCCACTATCAGTCTCACTGCGGATTTCACTGAGCTGGCAACGGTGCAGACCGAGGCGGTGGCGAACATCTGGGTAATGCCCGGTTTTGATGCCGTGCACGCAACGCAGATCACACAGGGTCGGAATTTTGATAGCGATCCGGCCTGGACCTCGGATGGCAAACTTGTCTACTCGTCAAACGTGGCCGGCACTGATGATCTGTACCTGATGGATGCGAGAGGTGGCAATGCAAAACGATTAACCGCAAACTCCGGCACGAATGGCCAGCCGTCTACCTCTCCGGATGGACGCTACATCGTTTTCTCGTCCGACCGGACCGGCGTACCGCACATCTGGCGAATGGACGTTGATGGTGGCAATCAGAAACAACTCAGCGATAAGTATGATCTTAGTCCCGCCTGTTCGCCTGACAGTGGTTGGGTGGTTTATGTGTCCACCGCGAATAAGGATACGATTTGGAAGGTGGGCATTGACGGCGGACAGGCCCAGCAACTCACGGAAAAGTTGTCTTTTTCACCGGCTATCTCGCCCGATGGAAAGCAGATCGTTTGTTTTTATTACGAGGATCAAAATTCCGCCGCCAAGCTTGCCATCCTTCCATTTGAGGGTGGGCCACCCGTCAGAATATTTCCCCTCGCAGGACAGGCCGGCACCAACTTATCCTGGAATGCAGACGGCAGCGCGGTGGTTTACGTTGTCACCGGTGGCGGCGTTTCGAACCTCTGGGCGCAACCCATGAATGGCAACCCGGCCAAACAGGTGACCAACTTCACTTCCGACCGGATCTTCTGGTTCGCCTTCTCGCGCGATGGTAAGCAACTCGCCCTCTCGCGCGGCAATCGTACCAGCGACGTTGTCCTAATCAGTAACCTACAACAGTAGTGGTAGTTTAGAGTTCAAGCTTTAGATTGTTTCTGAATCAGCGACCTAAAGGTTGAACTCTGAACTCAACCGAGTTCCGTGAGGCTCGTTAACCCAGGCCGTTCGACGCCAGCCAGTGACCGCCATCGACCACGATGACGGCGCCGTTTATATAGCTCGCTGCATCTGAGCAAAGAAACACCGCGGCGTGCTCGATGTCTTCGATCAGTCCAAACCGGCCCAGCGGAATCCGTCGTTTCAGTTTCTCCTTGATTGGTTCCGGGACCAGACGCTTCATGCCTTCGGTGTCTCCAATCGGGCCGGGTGCGATGGCGTTTACGCGGATACCGTAACGGCCCCACTCGACCGCGAGATTCTTAGTCAGCGCATCGACGCCGGCCTTGGCGGCGGAGACGTGAAGCTGCATGGGCGTGCCGAGGTAATGCAGCGTGGCGCTAATGTTCAGAATCTGCCCGCGATTCTTTTTCAATTCCGCGAATGCCGCGCGGCAGACGTTGAATGACCCTTTCAGATCGATATCGACGACGGTGCCGAAACCGTTTGGCGAAAGTTCGTCCGCGGCGCAGAGGAAATTACCGGCTGCGCCGTTGACGATGATGTCGACTTTGCCGAATCGTTCGACCGTGGCCGCGATGGCTTTCTCGACTTCTTCGGGATTGCGTACGTCAGCGGCAACCGCCAGGGCTTCGCCGATGCTCGCGTTCTCCTTGACGGAGCCCTCCTTCACGGTCGGGCTAGTGCCCTGAGCCGCCAGACGCGCTTCGTTAATTGCGTGCGCGGCGGGTTCGAGGTGTTCCATTCGGCGGCTAACCAAAGCGACGTTCGCGCCGGCTTCGGCCAACGCGCGTGCGACACCGCCGGTAATGCCCGTGCCTCCACCTGTTACAAAGGCGACGTGACCTTTCAGAATTTCGTCAGCAAAGATTTTCATAAAGTGGCACAGACTTCAGTCTGTGATTTCCTTTTTCAGCTACAGAGTTTTGCCTGGTTACGGGCAACACAGACTGAAGTCTGTGCCACTGTTAACCTCCCGAAATAAACGGCCTTGCCTGAACAATATAGATTTGACCTTTCATATAGGCCCATTCGATGTCCTGGTCCTTGCCGCCAAAGGTTCTTTTGATCCCCGCGGCGGCGGCGGCCAGGCGGCGAATCACTTCATCCGTCAGCACGACGCGCTCTCCGCCGATGGGTATTTCCTTGACGCCGCCGTTTGCATCAAAGGTAAGCAGGCTGTCCTCTTCCGATCGCGTCAAAACCTGTACGGCATTTGCCCTCGGTCGAAAAACAATCTGCTCCGCGATTCTCTGCCCTTCCACGACCTTCATGCCCAGACCGCGTTTGGCGCTGATATAGATCGAGCCTTGATTCTCGATGGTGCTCTCGCGATTGAACGGATCGGCGGTAATCATAACGCCGGAGCTTTCCGAGTTGATGCCTTCCTGAATCAGGACCGCCATAAAGATTTTCGTGTGCTCGATTCCGGCGCGTTCCCGTGCTTCATAAGCTTCGTAGTTCCAAACTGAAGCCCAGACAAACCTGATCGCGTCGATTAGTTGTTCATCGCCACGAACGTTCGGCGCGGTTGAGTAAAGTCCGGCGCCGCTGAAGTTGGGCAGATCTTCGCTGTTGGTTGAGCTGCGGGCAAACACTCCCTTATCGGGAAATTCGAGATGCACCCGTCGTAAAACCGCCGCGCGTAACTGGGTGTTGATGGTCCCGTGAGCAATTCGATCTCTCATCTTCGTCAGGTACGCACGGCGATAAGCAGGATCGTGAACAAACTTCTGATCGTTCAGCATTTCATAGATCGCGTCGTCCAGCTTGTTCTCTTTCAGAAACTGATCGTAATAGAAGAATGGAATCGTAAAGCCGGGCGGGATGCTGACACCCGGCAAGCGAGCGTGGGTCAACTCGCCCAGGTTTGCCGACTTTGCGCCATAGGCGATCGAGGAAGCCGCACGCTGCTCACTTAAACCTGCGAGCTTCGTGACGGAAAGATCGTAGCGCGGCTTCATCACATCCAAACGTTCTTTCAAGCGCTTCTGATATTCTTCCAGCGCGCTGTTGTCGGCACGTTTGATCGAATAGTTGTCACGGCGAGCATCAAACTCGACCCACCAACCGTTATATTGTTTGAAGAGTTCCTGAGCGTTTTTGATATAGACATTGGGCACGCCCCAACCCTTCGCCAGCAGATTGATATGCGAGAGCGGCGTGGACGGCTTGGCGGTAATGATTCCCGCCACCGGCGGCAACTGGATCGGCACCTCATCGAGCACGAGAATTTCGTTGAAGCCAATCTCGACGTGGTCATCAAGTTTCGGTACTACGTGAATTCGTCCCAATGTTTTGGCGACGTTGAGGGCCTGATAATCCTGCTCTTTCGAGATGTCTGTCTGGAGGACCCTCTGCAAACCCGCGATGTGGGCTGAGGCCTCGTCCTGCCGCAGAGAGTTCGGTTTATAAGCAACCCGAACAAAAAACGTTTCGTTGATGACCTCGGAAGCCAGTTTGATTTGCTCAGGCGGAATTAGATCGCCTTCCCAG
>JAWWPL010000053.1:0-2667 GCA_033850605.1 Blastocatellia bacterium
TGGTCCCGGGGGGCCTTGCGCGAAAGCAAACGAGCCACCAGCAAAAACGCCAGCGCGCGGATCACCTCGGGTGGCGCCCCTTGAAACAAATCAGACAGCCTCACATAGATGCGACCGGCCCGTACTCGAATCGTGTGATGTAAACCTGCGTAGGGGTAAAACTTCACTTCTATCCCGGCTAAGTCCGGTTGAAAGCGCTTACCAGCGCGATCAAGCTGCCGGAAGGCATCGCAGAAGACTCTCTTGAGATGAACATCTGATTGTGGCATGTTCGGAGACCTTGAACTCGCCCCATCTTAGAGTCGGCGTTCGTGGCTCGTCAAACAGAAGGAACGAGATCCTCCAAAAGCCCTTGCCAGAGCGCTGATCCTTCGGTTCGGACCTGGCCGGGCCGCGGCGTCGGCCCGAGTGACCCATCTTAAGAATAACGGTGACAGTGGTTTACCTGGTGTCGCCGGCTAATGGTGCGCGTATAATGACGCTTGCTTAGAGTAGCAAGACCGCTTTAGAAACAATGGTTTGCGGGACCTCTGGGTATTTCGTTATACTGGCCGCGGCATTGAAGTCTTCTGCTCGGATCGTTCCAGCCCCAATCCGGGGACTTAGATCGCGAGAGATTCAGATCAATTTAATGGCTCGCACTTCCAGTTCCAACAAATCAGGACGTCCGACGCCGGACTCGCGCCGGGGGGCAGTGCTTTCGGCGATCATCGAGGAACATCTGGTGACTGGCGATGCGATCGGATCGCATACCGTCTCGGATAGATTCGCGAACGCGACCGGCTGGAGTTCAGCCACGATTCGCAGCGTCATGTGCGATCTGGAAGATTTTGGATTGCTCGAGCAGCCGCACACCTCAGCGGGGCGGATACCGACCGACAAGGGCTACCGATACTACGTCGATAACATGCTGGATTCGACGCGCCTGTCGAAAAACGATCTTAGAGCAATTGAAAGGATCGATCACGGGCACGACGGCCAGGTGCGGCCGGATCGTCTGATGGAGAAAGCTTCGCATGTGCTTTCCGAGCTTTCCGAGAATGTCGGAATTGTGGTGTGGCCTTCGCTGGCTGAGAATCGGCTGAAGCACATTCGCTTTATGCGACTTCCCGACAGCCGGATTCTTGTGGTGCTGGTATCAGCTTCGAATATCGTCCACGACAAGGTCATCACCCTCGATGAAGATTTCACTCAGGATGAGCTGGATCGGACGGCGCGTTATTTGAACGCAGAATTTGGTGGCAAGAGTCTCTTAACGATTCGCGACGAAATGATCGCCCTCATGAGGGAAGAGAAGGCGCTTTACGATAAGCTCCTGCACAATGCCATGCTTTTATGCGAGCGCAGCCTGCAGGACGAAGACGAGGCCACGGCTGAAGTTTACCTTGATGGCGCCTCGAACATTCTGGCCAAGCCGGAGTTCGCCAGTGCTGAGGGAATGCGCGAATTGTTTCGCACCTTCGAGGCCAAGTCGCGCCTGATCAAGATTCTGAACGAGTGTGTAGCCAGTAATTCGGCAGGTGGAAACGTCCGGGTCGTTATCGGCAGAGAGAACATTGCCTCCTCTATGAAACGTTGTTCCGTGATTACCACTTCTTACCGGGTTGGCGGCGATGTTTCAGGCACGTTGGGCGTGGTGGGACCGATGAGGATCGAGTACGGCCGGCTGATGGCTGTGGTAAACTACCTTGCGCGTTTCATTGAACGCGCCCTTTTGAATGAAGCGTCTCTTCAATAAACTGACCCAGCTCAGTTTGCAGCCCCGGAAAAAGATTCGGATCTCAATGGCATCAGATCGAAAGCAAAAACAGTCGAATAGCATTCCCATTCGTTTCTTTGATGGAGACGATGCAGGCGATACCGAAGACTTCGCGGAACTGGCCGACGTTGCCGGCGATACCGGAGCGGACTTTCCTCCAGGCGCTGATCCCAAGGTCACTGATACTGGTTTTGGCGGCCCGGATTTGGCGGAACTCGTAGCTTCGCGGGCAGAACTCAAGCGCCTCCAGACCGCACTGGATGAGGCCAAAGAAGGCCTCGCGCGCCGGCAGGCGGACTTTGAAAACTATCGTAAGCGAATCGAACGTGAACGCGGGGAATCTCACAACCGGGTCGTAGCAGACGTAGCGCGCAAGTTGCTACCGGTTGTCGATAACCTGGGCCGTGCTCTGGACGCCGAAAAGACGGTTCAATCTCACGAATCCAAGGAGTTCCGGCATTTTCTACACGGCGTCGAGTTAATCAACAAGCAACTCAGCGACGTGCTTGAATCGCTCGGCATTCAGCCAATCGTCTCGGTTGGCGAACGCTTTGACCCTCATATTCACGAGGCTGTAGTCACTGAACCTTCGGACCAGTACGAACCTGACACAGTGACCGAGGAGCTCGCCCGCGGCTACCGCATAGGTGATCGTTTGCTTCGGCCGGCCATGGTAAAGGTTGCGGCCCGTAGAGACGACGAATAGCCTTCGTCCCCAAAAAAAAGCATGGGCAAGATCATTGGAATAGATTTAGGAACTACCAACTGCTGCGTCGCTGTGCTTGAAGGCGGCACGGTTCAGATCGTTCCCAATAAAGAAGGCGGGCGTACTACCCCAAGCGTGGTCGGATTCACGGACAAGGGAGAACGCCTGGTTGGACAAATCGCGAAGCGCCAGGCGGTCACTA
>JAWWPL010000064.1:0-19995 GCA_033850605.1 Blastocatellia bacterium
TCAAATTTGCCGCTAAATTCCCGCACGGTGAACGGCCTCTTCTCTATAGGCAGTAGAGGTTCGAACAATAATTTTATGATCGACGGGGCGGATTCCGCGCGCCGGTCAAAGACTATGGCGCAGGTCATCACCGAAGGCGACTCTGGTGTGCAGACCGAAGCCAACGGGGCCGAAGTGGGCGACCTGTTCGAATATCGTATCGAGCAGCCCGTCACCGTGCCTCGTGATCGCTCGGCCCTGATTCCCATTCTGCAAACGCGCATGGAAGGCGAGCGCGTTTCAATCTTTGATGAGTCGGCGCATGGCGGCCGCCCGCTTGGAGGCATGCTGCTCAAGAACAATTCACCGCTGACACTTGAAGGTGGTTCAATCACGGTAATCGATGGTGACGCTTATGCCGGCGAAGCTTTGATGGAAAGACTGAAACCGGGAGAGGAGCGGCTGATTTCCTTCTCGCTCGATCTGGGTACGCTGGTCTCCGCCAAAACGAAAGCCGATCGGTCGCCCGTGTTTCTGGTGAAAGCGCTCAACGGCGTGTTCCAGGCACACTATTACGAGACGAGCGCCAAAACCTACACCCTGACTAATCAGACGGATAAGCCACGGGTCGTGTTTGTGCAGCACCCGATGCGACAGGGCTGGAAGCTGTCCGACAAGGGGCTAAAGCCTGACAGCCAAACTGCCAATTCGTATCGCTTTCGGGTGTCGCTAAAGTCACACGAAACGATCGCCTTGCCTGTAAGTGAACGACGAGAGTTGATGGACACGTACGACGTCGCCGGCTTTGGCCGTGAACAACTCGAACTGTTTATCCGGCTCAACTATGTAGACGAAGCGGCGCGGGCGACGCTGGAAAAAATAATTGCGCTAAAGGATGGCCTTGCCTCGACCGAGGCGCAGTTGCATGCAATCGACCGCGAAACATCAGAGATTGGGCAGGACCAACAGCGCTTGCGCGACAATATCAAGGCGCTGACGGCGACGGCCGAAGCCAGAGATCTGATCGCTCGATATATTGCGAAGGCGGGTGAGCAGGAAACGCGTCTGGAACAATTGACGAAAGACAAACAAGCCGCCGCACTCGAACGAATCAGATTGCAGGAAGAGCTGGCAAGAATGATTCGCGGCCTGACAGTCGATCATTTGCTGACGCAAAACCAGGCGCCTTAGCACCACCCAACGGGTTCACGCTCCGAGTGTGTTTCTAATCTTGCCCAGCAACTTGTCAATCTCCAGCGGCTTGAGAAACACCTCAGCGCAGCCGGCGGCCATCGCGTCCTGCTTAACATCTGACGTTGCATACGCTCTGATCGCAAAGATAGGTGTGCGCGATAAGGTGTGCCTCAGGCGCAACTGGCGCGTGGCTTCGACGCCGTCCATCTCAGGCATGGCCAGATCCATCAGGATTAGATCCGGCGTGACGCGGTTCGCCTGCAGCAGACCTTCCTTGCCGTCGCGAGCTTCCACGACCTTATAGCCTTTGGCGCGCAGTAAAGATGAAAGTAGTGTTCGACTATCAGGATAATCTTCGACTACCAGGATTACGGGAGTACCGGCTTTTTTTGCCATCTCAGTTACCTCATCAAAACAAATTTAGTCGATGAGGTCTGATCAGATGGGGGTCTGTCCAGACAGGGCGTGTATCCACCATAGCGCGCCAGTCGGTGTCGGCGCAAGTCCTAACTTGCGGAGCGCGGACATCCTGTTCGCCTGAGCGCGTAGCGCGAATAAACTCCGGAGTGATTCTTCGGGTGAGATCTGAGCGTGCTGCGCACGCTGGCGGACAGGATGTCTGCGCTCCATTGGGAACTTCAGCGGCCGCGAATCGTTATCCATGCGAGCGCTGAACCGGCCAATGCCAGCCCCGCACCGATGAGCATTACGCGACGAAAACCAAACACGAAACATTCGTCGATGGCCTGCTTGATCGACTTGCGCGTTTCTTCGTCCACACTATGAGGAATGTCCGCGGCAGCCAGCTTGAGGCGCTCTGTGTTCAATGCCTGACGTACCTCCGCCGTTATCGGCATCTGATTAAGACGCCGATCGAGACAGCTATTGAAAGCATGAAACATGATCAGTCCAAAGACTGCGATGGCCAGCAAGCCTGCCGTGCGCGAGACGGCGTTGTTCACTCCGGACGCGATGCCCGCGTGACTCTGGTTGACTGAGTTCATGACGGTGGTCGTTAGCGGCGCAACACTAATCGCCATTCCCAATCCCAGCACTATGATCGCTGGAAAGAAAGTGGGGAAGTAGCTTCCTCCGACGCCGGGTCTGAGAAACAAAGCAAAGCCAGCCGCCGCGATGATTGGTCCCACGACCAGCGGCAGACGCGCGCCATAACGCTTGACTAATCCGCCGGACCAGCGCGACAGCAGGAACATGATCAAAATAAAAGGCAGGGTGGCGGCGCCCGCGGCAGTCGCGCTGTACCCCTGCACTTGAATCAGGTTGAGGGGCATGAAGAAGAGCGTACCGGCCAGGGACGCATACAAAAACAGCGTCAGCATGTTCGCGCCGGCAAAGTTGCGCGAGCTAAACAGTTTCAGCGGCATCATCGGATGTTTGACGCGCGCTTCAACCAGGATGAATAGTCCAAAAACCAACAAGCCGGCGATCAGGGCGCCGATTACGATCGGGCTCTGCAAACCCAAACGCGATGACTCGATCAAACCGTAGACGATCGCGCCTAGGCTGAGAGTGGCCAGTCCGGCTCCCAGCAGATCCAACTCCTTCGAATCTTCTTCATTCCGGCTTTCCGGAACGAATCGCACCACCAGCAACAGCACGGCGATCGCCAACGGCAGATTGAGAAAGAAGACCGCGCGCCAGGAAACGTGTTCGATCAACCATCCACCAATGACCGGACCCATCGCCGTGGTGATCGCGGTCGAGCCTGACCATGTGCCGATAGCCTTTCCGCGTTCTTCTTCAGGGAATGACGCGCTGATAATCGCCAGGCTGCCGGGAACCAGCATGGCGCCGCCGATGCCTTGCACTGCACGAGCAACAATCAGTTGGAGGATGTTTGGCGCCAGTCCGCACCAGGCCGAAGCCAGAGCAAACAGCACGACTCCGATTGCGTAGATGCGCCGTCGTCCAAAGTGATCGCCGAGCGAACCACCGAGCAACAGCAAGGCTGCGAGAAAGAGCGCATACGATTCAACCACCCACTGCACATCGACAGAAGTCGCGTTGAGTTTTGCTTGCAGGGCAGGCAAAGCTACGTTGACGACCGTGCCGTCGATAAAGACCATGCTCGAGCCGAGAATGGTGGCAGCGAGAATCCAACGAGAGCGCGCTTTCCCGCAGGGCGCTGTTGCTCCGGCGGCGGCGATTACGGCTTCATCGCAGGGTGGTTTGAGGATGTTCACGAGGTCACCCTACTACGATTGTATTCACGACAGCCAGCCTGCGATGCAGGTGACATATCAAGAATCCACAGCGCAAGAGTCTGTGTCAGAAGCCCGCGCGTAAGCAAGGGCGACGCTCGCGAGGGTCGTCAATCGGAGTCAATACAACAGCCCGCTCATTTGTTCATCGATCTGCTGGCGAGAATGGCCCTCCCACACGGTCGGGCTTCTGACACACAAGCGAACCGCTGGAGACAAAAAGACGCCGCCCGCTGTCAGCGAACGGCGTCTTCAGTTGAACTCCAATCGGAATGGAATGCGCTCATTCCCTCGAGCGGTTCTGTTCTTAGTACCTAATCCTCACACTAAAGCTGCCGCTGTTATCACTAAAGTCATCGTCGTTGATGGCTAGTATCAGCCGGCCATCAGCGGGAACTGACGTACTCAGTGAACTGCCGATCAGATAGGGCTGACTTAATTGACCATTCGCCATGCGAATGTAGGCGATCAGGGCTCCGGGGCCGGCCGTTGGCACTGGCCGGGAATTCACCACCGAACCAATGCCGGTGTTGCGGCCGCCTTCGGGTCCCACCTCACCGATGCGCCGGCCGGCTACTACAACTCCCGTGGCGCTGAAAGTTATCGGATCGCCAGTCCGCACATCGATCCCGGTGTCGGTGCCCCGTGAAGTGCCGGGAACCTCGATGGTCACGTCCTGAGGAGTGCGATTGCGATCACGATAGCGATCATTTTGATCGGAAGGAAGCCGGTCGCGCGAGCGTCCCCGTCCGGAAGGATTTCGCGGACGATCACCCGGATTATCGAGCGCATTCAGATCGCGCTCGCTCTTAATTTGCACGGTGAAGCTGCCGCGCGCGTCGCTGAACGAACCGCGATTGGCAGTAAGATAAAGTCGTCCATCGCGATCGGCGGTGAACTCGCGGGTTGAACCAAGTTCCATAATCGGCGCGCGCGGATCATCGCCAATCGCTCCGATCAATTCGCCTTCAGCGGCGCGTGGTAATGGCGAAGTCGGATCGGTTGAGCGCAGTCCGTCCGGAGTTATGCGCACGCGTCCGGCCATGATTACGCCCGTGGCGTTGACCTGCACTTTCTGGCCGCGGCGCAGATCCACTCCCGAATCGACCCAATTGGAATCCAGCGTTACCTGTACCGAGCGAGTCTCGAGGCGTGCTTCGTCGAGGTTGCGCCCGTCAATTTCGATGTGATCAACTTCGGCCGGACGGAAATACTGTATCTCTCCCTCGTTAGTCCGGTTGCGCGCGACTTCCGTTGACTGCGTGGCATAACGGTTCTCAACGCGCACGACAAAGCGGCCGTTGGTAAAGCCCAACACCGTACCGCGAATCGTTCGTCCGTCCTTCAAATAAATCGTGTCGGCAGCGGCAAAGCTGGCCGCTAATAGCGTCAAAGTCAAAGCAAGAATGATTTTTCTCATAGTCTGGTCCTTTCACTTTCTTAAGCAGAGTCCGACAAACGCGCGTTAGCATGGTGAACAGAATTCCTTGGGAAGAGGATTGTTTGGGGGCGGACTTTGAGCGTTTAGCTTATACCGAAGCGAAACAGGGGGCAAGCTGAGGGCACTTGGCCGTGGCGCCGTTTCGGCTTGGTGCATTAGCGGTTAGACAAGAAGGATCCACGAAATCACACGAACAATAATTTCCGCTTCGTGTGATTTAGTGGATCGCTTTTACCTGGCCAGCCCTGCCAATCACCTGGAATGCTGTGTTACCGGCGGTAATCTATGTACGCTCAGTCCTTGCGATCCGCGGTCCATTGACCGATGCGGACGATCACGAACTCCGCGGGTTTCACGGCGGCGACGCCAATCACACAAATCAGGCGGCCCTGATCAAGGTCCTCCTGGGTCATCGTCGTCCGGTCGCATTTGACGAAGAATGCCTGCTCAGCCTTGCTGCCCAAAAACACTCCCTGTCGCCAGAGATTCGAGAGAAACTCGCCCACACTCTGTCTTACCTTCGTCCACAAGCGTTCATTGTTAGGCTCAAACGCCGCCCAGTGAGTACCGTTGGCTATCGAGTGTTCGAGAAAGATGAAGAGTCGCCGTATGTTTATGTACTTCCATTCGGAATCTGACGAAAGCGTCCGGCCGCCCCACACCAGGTTTCCGCGGCCAGGGAAGAAACGCAAAGCATTAATTCCTTCAGGATTGAGCAGTGCTTGATCTGTGCTGGTGATGTCGCGTGCGAGTTTTGTGATACCGCGAATAGTTTCGTTGGCGGGGGCTTTGTGTACACCGCGCTCGAGATCGACCCGCGCGTAGATCCCGGCCATGTGACCTGATGGCGCAAGTTGCACGTTGTGGCCGTTGTTGGGATCAGTTACTTCGAGCCAGGGATAATAAAGCGCAGCATAAGCGGTATTGAATCGCTGACGAAAACTACGGATGCCGGGAATGTCCAGGCGGTTCGGGGGATCGAGAACAGCAAAGCAGTCTCGATGGGAATCGCAAAGTTTGATCAGGGCATTATGAATTGTGTCGGACCACATGCCCGGCGCAAGGCAGACGGCAACCTCGTCAACTTCCCGAAAGGTCTGAATCGCGCGGACAAAATCATCCAAGCTGAGCGCGCTCGGACTGTCGCGATGGATCCGTTGGACAAACAGACGTTGACCGCCATTATCGAAAAAACCTTTGACAGCAAGATGAAACTGCCACCACTGCCCGCCCTCTTCGAGGTCCAGAGACCATTTGTCCCGCAATGCCGCCGCAGGTTCAGAGAGGCCCTTACCGAATTCGCTTACGAACTGAGTGTAACTTGTAATTAGCGCGGGACGATTAGGCCCGCGTTTGGTAACACCGACCATGCCGGCCGTCGCGGTGGGGACACCTTCTATCCGTTGCGAGTGAGCCGCAGATTCTTCTACGTAAACTTCGGGAGCTTGTGGTTCGGGCATCAAGAAAAAAGCAATGGCATTGTTTAGAGGCGGGCTACTGCCCGACTTCTGTTGAAGTTGCTCTATACAAAGAGGCGGGCGGTAGCCCGCCTCTAAACGTTGCAACAGCGTGAAATGGCCCTTAACCTTTCGTTAATTCATCTGCGATGTCATTTGCGCCAAAGACCTTGCGCAGAACTTCGTTCATCGCGCGCACGTCGACTGAAATCGCGCGGTTGACTGATTCGTCGTACATAAAGTCTCCGACCAGCGACTGAATGTTGCCGTCAAAGATTAGCCCCACCAACTCGCCGTTCTTATTGATCGTCGGCGAGCCTGAGTTGCCGCCGATGATGTCGTCAGTCGAGACGAAATTAAACGGCGTCTTGAGGTCCACGGCCGACTTTTTCTCCAGCCAGCGCGGCGGCAAATTATACGGAAACTCAGACTTGAACTGCGTCGAGCGATCGTACAGACCACCTAGCGTGGTGAAGGGGGCAACTTTCTTGCCGTTCTCCATATACCCTTTGACGGCGCCGTAAGAGAGCCGCAAGGTGAAGGTGGCATCGGGATAAAGCTTGGTGCCCTCGGTGTCAAAGCGGGCACGGGCGATCTTGCTATAGTTGGCGCGCTCGACTCCGGTGACTTCGTTCTCGTAACGCTTGCGCAATTCGCGCGCTTTCGGATCGATGGTGCGCGCCAAAACGATCATGGGATCGTTTGAAGATTCGATGGCCTGTCTGCCGCCGGCCGCCAGCTGTCTGCGAAAGGCGACGTCTTTCAGCTTGGTGCCGTCGATCAATTCCGCGGCCCGAACCTCAGGTGTCTTGCCGTCCAGAATCTGTTTGACGAGCGCATGATCGGCGCCCAGCAGTTCCACCATGAAGCCGAGCGAATCCGCGAGTTTGAGTTTTTCGAAATCATCGTGGACCGGCGCCGGTGAATAAAGTGCCAGCTCGAGCGAGGCGCGACGAGCGTCGGTGAACTCAAGCAGACGCTGCGCGTTCGGCTTCTCGTTTTCAGCCGCCAACCTGACCAGCGTCCGCGCGATGCCAAACGTCGTGGTGTTAAAGCCCGAGCCCAGATCGAAGATCCTTCGTTCGCGGACATATGACGGCAAACTTTGATGCACTTTGGCAATTGCGTCCCACGCATCGCCGTACATCTTCTGCCGGTCAGGATTGGCGGCGATGGATTTGCGCAACGCTGCTTCATCTTTCATCTTGCGATCCATCAATGCCTTGTCTTTGAGGCCCGCGATCTGACCGCGATAGACCTTCAGACTGTTCTGCACACTGTTCAATTCATTCTGAGACTGGCGAGTTTGCTCTTCGCCCATCGCCATGTATTTCTTGAGCATTGCCTCGCGCCGTTCCAACAGGCGCAGAACGATGGGAATGCTGGTATCGCGCAGTTCCTCCAAATGAGCTACGGTATTCAGCCGCGCGGTCGAACCGGGATTGCCGGTGACGAAAACCAACTCGCCTTCTTTGGCGCCCGCTATAGACCATTTAAGAAAGCTTCCGGGATGCACCGGCTGATCGTTCTCATAAACACGCACCAGCGCCATGTCGATGTTGAAGCGTGGAAAATTGAAGTTATCCGGGTCGCCGCCAAAGAAAGCCGCCTGAAACTCGGGCACGAAAACCAGACGCACGTCGGTGTATTTTTTGTAGCGATAGAGATTGTACTGCCCGCCCTGATAAAGGGTGATGACGTCAGAGCGGAGTCCGGTCGCCTTGGTGGACTCGCCTTCAATCGCGGAAATCTCGGCCCGTCGCGCGGCGAACGCTTCGGCGTCAGAGGCGCCCGCTTTGACCGCGCCGTTAATGCGATTGGTGACGTCCTCGATACTCATCAGAACATTCAGCTCGAGACTGGGCGCCTTAATCTCTTCAGCGCTGCTACGGGCCACGAATCCTTCTTTGGCCAGGTCCTTCTGTGGCGTGCTGACTTCATTCACGATGTCTTCAACGATGTGATAATTGGTCAGGACCAGGCCGTTGGGTGAAACAAACGAACCCGAACCGCCATTATTGAATCGGACCGAAGCCAGTTGCACCTTCTTCAGCCATTCATCGGTTATGTCAAAGCCATATTTCTTTTTGATCTCGGCGCGCGGAACGTTATTGAACGTCCACATGCCTTCATCCGCCAGCGCGGCGAAATTAAGTGTCTGGAGAGTGAAGAGCGCCAGTAGTAAGGCGCAGAGAACTTTTCTGAATTTCATTGGCACCTCTATTTAAATTGGTCAAACGGGAGAAGATTTTAGAGCACTTCGGCGTCCATTTGGATGCCTATAGAACCGTGAATGGTAAATCGTAAATGGTAAATAGTGAAGCCGGGAATCAATGCCGGAACAGTACGCAGCCGTAAAGCGATCCACGAAATCACACTAGGCGGAACGAGCTGTTGATATAAGTTCGTGTGATTTCGTGGATAGTTTCTGTCCCGGCGCAGGGACCAGCGCAAGGAAACGCGAACCAGTTCGTGACACCCGTCAGTTGGTTAAGTGTTTACGATTGCCAATTTTCCATTTACCATTCACCTCAACCAATGGATAACGAACAAATCGCCCGCCGCTTTAATCGCATGGCCGCCCTAATGGAGATTCGCGGCGAGGACCAGTTTCGCCTTCGTTCTTATCGGATGGCCGCGGAGGCGATTGAAACCTGGCCTACCGAGATGCGGCAGATCGTGGCGGATCAAGGGGCCGTTGGTTTACAGGAAATTCCCGGCGTGGGAAAAGCTCTGGCCGGCAAGATTGTCGATTTGGTCGAGCGCGGCAGCTTCGATGCCTGGGAGAGACTGATCGCCGAAACACCCGAAACAGTGCTGGATCTTCTGGAGCTGCCCGGCGTTGGTCCCAAGACCGCGGCGATGCTGCACCAGAAATTCAAGATCGCTTCGCTGGCCGATTTGAGAAAGTTTGTCGCCGGCGGCGGCTTGGAAACAGTTGACGGGATCGGACCAAAAAGCGCGGAGCGAATAAAGGCCAGCTTGAATCGATAACTCGTAATCGAGAGCGTGATGTCCTCACGATGGAAGAAGGCCGTGGTCAGCTTGGTGCTGGTTAGCGCTTTGATAACATCCGCGTGCTCGAACGGACTGATTAAGTCGTACGCCAGCATAAACGCACTGCGGCAACATTTGATCGAAAAGTATCATGAAGATGTTTCAGTGATTCTACAGAACTCGCGATTTCTGAACATCGCATTCACCAACTCACCACTGAACCAACAAGACTCTGCCATGCGGGCGCAGCGCGCTGCTGAAACCGCGAGATTTGTCGCGCTCAACTACTCGGGCATCAAGGAAGTCGATCGGATCGGGATTTATTTTATGGCGTCAGAGACTCGCTATATTGTTGTTCATTACATGACCGCCATAGACGCGTTTGCGTTTGATAAAAACGGCATGCCCGTGGCCGTGGCGCCGAATCCTGAAGTCGCTCCTTCACATGAAGATCTTCGGACCCCGGTCGCCAGGTTCAACCCTTCGCGGAATGAAACCGACGTTAGTATCACGCGAATTCAACTGGATGGTGATATGAACCACGGCATCGCGCTGGTTCCACATTTCACCGTTCCGGGCGACGCACGCCGATCTGACACCGCCACCACCCCGCCGGGGTCGGTAGTTTTCGATTTCGCATCCTACGCTGATAAACCATTCTTCTCGGACAATGCCAAACTTGAAATCTACTGCGACGATCGCCTGGCGCTCAACGGAATCGCGCGTTTGATGTCCGGAAAGCCATCCGGCGACGACCAGACCGTGGGTCAATTTCTCTCGGTCCAGATTTCTTTCAAACTGTTTAAGAGAATGGGGGAATCAAGGAATGTTCGGATCGTGCTGGGGCCCAAACGATTCGATCTCCTCCCGGACGATATCGCAGCCCTCGGCGCCATGAGTGCTTATGTTCACCAACCGGGCGATTGGTGACGAGGTCAGTACCGGGAGGGCGCAGCGCGAACTCTTTCGAAAAGAAGTTATAGGTGGAAAGCTGGAGCGGGCTGCGCCCGCTGGCGGACAGGATGCCCGCGCTCCCTGCCCCGCTTTCGGAACTAACCGCATCCGGCTCAATAGTCCTTGCGTCCGCGCCACAGCTGGGCCTACAATGCCGTCATCAGCACAGACTGCCTGGCATTGCGCGGCGTCTCCCCTTTTCTACAGCGTTCTTTTTTTGGAAGTAAACTGCGCTCGGCTGCTCTTCTTAAGTAACGCGCAGACTCGTGTGGACCAGTGAAGGTGAATCCTTTTCGGAATGAGATCTATCCGAGGCTCGCCTTACTATGTAGGATCGCCGGTCACCCGAGTTCGCAAATCGCCGGCCCGGCGTCTCGCAACAGACAGGGGGGTTCCATGAAATCGCGTCGCCATGCAGCGTCAGCCTTGCTGGTCACCTGCATGATCCTGGCCGCCGCCTTCGCTGAATCGCGGCTCTCTACTGCTCAACAAAAACCAGAAGACAAACCTGCCCAGCCGGCGGAAAAGAAAGATCTGTTAACGGTCGTGCCCGCTGCGCAACCAACGCCGCCGGAGAGTGCGACTCCGAAAACGCCGCCGAAGACATCGACAAAAATCCAACTTCCCGGAGGCGATGTTGACGATAAGAACCCGGTTATCACCAACACCGACCTGATCACGTTTACGGTAACCGTAACCGATATCTATGGCCGGTTTGTTTCGGGTCTGGGAAAAAACGCTTTCAGTATCTTTGAAGATAAAGAGCAGCAGGACATTTCCTTCTTCAGCGATGAAGATTCGCCCGTTTCCGTCGGCATCCTCTTTGATGTTTCGGGTTCGATGAGCGGTGACAAGGTGAGACGGGCGCGTGACGCGCTGTCTCACTTTGTGCAAACCAGTCACGATCGAGACGAGTACTTTCTGATTGGATTCAATTCCCGGGCTCAACTGCTGATGGACCGGACACGAGACGGGCAGGCCGTGCTCGACAAGCTCACCTTTGTCCAGACCAAGAACAACACTGCCCTTTACGACGCTTGTTATCTGGGCGTCGAACGGGTGCAGCGAGGTGCGCATCCCAAGCGCGCACTGCTGCTGATTAGTGACGGGCAGGACAACAACTCGCGTTATACCTTCAATGAATTGCGGCGAGTTCTGAAGGAATCAGATGTGGTCCTTTACGCCATTGGTATTCTAGGTGGCAGCGACGTGGGCAGCTCACTGGGCATGGAAGGCCAGGGCATTCTGGATGAGCTGGCCGGGGTCTCGGGCGGCAAAGCTTTTTATCCGCGTTCGGCCGCCGAGATGGACGACATCTTTGAGCAGATCGCACTCGAACTCCGTCACCAGTACTCGATTGGCTACCGGCCGCCGAACTTTGTCAGCAATGGCAAGTGGCACCGGATTAAGGTGAGGGTAGCCGCGCCGCGCGGTTTGCCGAAACTGTTCGTACGCAGCAAAGAAGGCTACTTCGCGATTGCCAATCCCAAGTAAGCTTCGTTTTGAAGTGCAAACCTTCTGGTTGTGCTTTACCTAAACAAGCTGAAGCTTGAACTCTGAACCAGTGCCTCCCGGCAACGCGGCATGAGCTTTCGTGCATCTTTAGGATGCATTAAGATCGGCTTCTGCAATTGATTTGGCCCGCTCACACTCTCCCGAATAGCGAAAATCGTTTGACATTGGTCTTTTACTCATAGAAGGTTTAAGCAGGAATGAGACTTCGTATTTTCAATTTATTACCGGCTCGCCGCAGCCTGTTCGCACTTTTGATCGGGGTAACTGCCGCGCTTTCGTTCTTGATTGTGGGTGCCAGTAGCGCGCAGCAACCCGTGGATACGCGTCCACGGCAGACAGGAAACGCGACGGCCACCCCCCAACCGACGCCCACGCCCGTGCCCCAGACCGGCCCGGGCCGGCGCATAGCGCCACAACTCGGCGCGCCGCCGCCACCGCCGATCCTGAAACCAAAGCCGACGCCAACACCCGATCCGACGACGGCGGAAATCACCGAAGGCGAAAGACTGACCATCGACACCGAACTGGTCACGCTCCACGTGCGAGTTATCGATCGCAACAACCATCCGATTAATAACGTGCCGAAGGAAGATTTCAGGATTCTCGAAGATGGAGTCTCGCAGCCCATTTTTTCGTTCACCCGCGAAGAGGTTCCGGTCATGTATGGTTTGGCCGTGGATACTTCCGGTTCGTTGCGGCCGGCCTTTGAACAGGTCATCAACGCCTCGAAAGCCATCATCAACAGCAACAAGCGCGGGGACGAGACCTTTCTGGAGCGCTTTATCAGCAGTGACAAGATCGAGACCGTCCAGGATTTCACAGCCAACAAAGACGCTCTGATGGATGGGCTCGACACTTTATACATCGAGGGCGGACAAACTGCAGTGATCGATGGCGTATACCTGGCTGCTGAACACGTTGCTGAATATAAGAAGGGTGGTGACGACGATCGCCGTCGCCGGGCGCTGATCGTGGTGACAGACGGAGAGGACCGGGCCAGTTACTACCCCGAGGCACAGTTGTTCCAGCGCCTGCGGGAAGAAGACGTGCAGATTTTTGTGATTGGATTTGTAAACGAACTAGAGGCCGAAAAGGGTTTGATCCGCAAGAGCCCTCGCGACAAGGCGGTGTCGCTGCTTAACCGGCTGGCCAGCGAAACCGGTGGTCGAGCCTTCTTTCCAAATTCAGTATCGGAGCTGCCCGAGATCGCCAACGAAATCGTCCGTGATCTGCGCACCCAGTACGTGGTTAGTTACGATCCCACGAATAAGGCACATGACGGCACCTATCGTTCGATCAAGGTGTCGATTGCCGACGCTCCCGGCCAGGGCAAACGCATCGCTCTTACTCGCTCAGGACGCACCGCCGGCCAGGTCCTGGCGAAACCGGCGTCCAAACCGGTCAACAATAACGCGCGGCAACCGAACAATAATCGCAAGTCTCCATAATCGCAGTTCAATCATCTGATCTTCGAGTGCTGTCCACGATTTGATTTCGTGCTTTCTTTCTTTCGGTAAGAACGATCCACGAAACCACACGAAACTAACGAGTTCGTTCCGTTTCGTGAGATTTCGTGGATCGTCTTTGCCTGGTCCATGGCTACCTTTCTAAAATCCGGAAAGGACCGAACTGAAGGTGATAGTCTAAACGCCTTGAAATCAAACCCACTGACGCTCGCTGGCCAACCCGCTTTCAATCGAGTTGGTCTATAATGACGCCGCTCTTGAATGCTCAGTTTGCTTCCTTGAGAGGAAACACCAATGCCTTGTGATCCCAGCTTTCTTGCCAACATCAAGATGTTTGAACTTCTTAATGAGGACGATCGCGTCGCCCTCGCTAAGGTGGTCGACGAGTTGAAGGTGCCCGCCGGCCACACGCTGTTTCAGGCAGGTGATCCCGGTGACTCGCTCTTCATTGTAAAGTCGGGTCAGATCGAACTCTTTATCAAAGACACTACCGGTCAGAAGATCGTGCTTACCACCGCTGAAGCAGGAGATATGTTTGGCGAATTAGCGATGCTCGATACTGGCCCGCGTACGGCCACTGCCCTTGCCCTTGATGAGACCGAGGTCCTGGTGCTGGATCGCGGCGATTTGGTTTTACTCTTTCAAAGAAAGCCCGAAGCGGCGCTGCACATGCTGGCAGCCCTGAGTGGACTGACGCGCAAGGCAGACGAACTGTTGCGCACGCGTGTCTCGCGCAATGTAAACGAAGAGATGGAAGTGCACTCCACCTTCCTCCAGAAGATTGCCGACTGGCTCGCCTGGTTTAGCGGCAGCATGCCCTTTCTTATTTCACACACAATTTGGTTTATTATTTGGGTCTCGCTCAATACCGTTATTCTCGGCGACAAGGCCTTCGATCCCTTTCCGTTTGGTTTGCTGACAATGATCGTTTCTTTGGAGGCTATTTTCCTGGCGTGCTTTGTCCTGATCAGCCAAAACCGGCAGGCGGAAAAAGACAAAGTGCGGTCCGATATTGAGTACGAGGTGAATATCAAAGCCGAACTCGAGGTCGCCCATTTGCATGAGAAGACAGATCGAATTTACGAGAACATGATGGCGCGATTCGAGAAGCTGGAGAAACGGTTTAGCTAGTCTGTTTTGCTGTGGCATGCGCGTCTCGCGCCTGTCTTCACGGGAGGTACGCCCTTGCTACTCTCTAAAACTCCATCGTGAGACCGAGCACTAGTCCAACTCGTGGACTGGCGGGAAAGTGTCCACCCACGATGCCAAGGTCGAACGTCATATTTTTCCTGACAAAGTAGTTGCCACCCACCAAAGCTTGCAGCTGGCCCCTGGTCAAATCGAAATTGCCGGGTACGGCTCCGCTGATTTCCACGCCCAGATCGAATTTTTTCGTAAACTGTTTGACCAGAGAGCCGCCCGCCGTAAAAATCCGCCCGCGCTCTTTAATGCCCAGCGCACCTGACTGTTCGTTCCCGGAAAAGAGAATGCCGCCGTTGAGTCTGAGAGTTGTATTTACGGTTACTGTCTTTTGCAGGATCCCGTTGATGTAATAATCGGTCAGACCTGATCCGAGGTCCCTGCTCGGATCCCCAGTATGAAATTGGATGACCCCGGCAATGGTCATCGCCGGAAGTCGGGATTTCGGACGCTCCCGGTAGAAGTTGTATTTGACGTGCAGGGTGCTATCGCTGATTCCGAACACGTTTTTTGGCGTGGCCGCACGGGAACTCAAGATCCCCAGGAGCGGGAGACTGAATCCTACCTCCAGATTTTTGAGGGGTCCGTAGTCGATTTCGAAACCCGTCGTGTTCTGCCGCAGCGCAGGATAAGCGGAGCGTTGCAAAACGTCGTATTCATTCCCGATTTGCAGAGTGAACTTGCGTCTGGGCGTTACATCAGCGTCGTCCGTTACGAACGGTTGTTGGGCTTGAGTAATTCCAGAAACCAGGACCAGAAAAGCGAGTGTCAGTAACCTTTGGAATAAGGTCAAATGGCCCTCCCTCTGATGACCCATCAGTAGCTCTCCCCTCTTATGATCATCTTTTCTGCGATGTGTGTGTTCGCCCTATAGGCATTTGAGTGAGCAGTCTGGAGTTGGCGGGTCCGTACTTGCTGATGCGAATTCCAAATCCTTCGACGACCTCGTGCTTGAGGCTTACTCTCGCGGCCCGTCTTGCTTCAATGCTGCCAGAGTCTGATTGAGTTGATCCATCTGGGCGTCGCGCATCTTCTGCTTACGCATCAATTCCTCCAGCATCAGCTCACTTTTCAGATTGACTTTGAAATCCTGTTCGGCGGCCAGCCGATCTTTTTCCGCGGCGCGGTTCTGCGACATCATAATGATCGGCGCCTGGAGAGCGGCCGTCATTGAGAGCATTAGGTTGAGCAGGATGTACGGATAAGGATCGAATTGGGCGCCCGCTTCACCGTGGCCGTAGCGGACCAGGATAAAAGTATTGAATGCCATCCAGCCGACCAGAAAACTCAGATAGATAATGATAAAGGTCCACGAACCGCCGAAAGACGCCACCCGATCGGCTATGCGTTGACCGAAGGTCGATTTCTGTTCCATCTCGACATTGATGTTGCGCGCCGTGCGCTTTGAAACCAGCAGGTTGGTCTGGCGCATGCGTTGGGCAATCTCGCAAATCACATCGATGGCGGCGTCCGGGTGCTCGGTCAGAAACTGTTGAAAGGCGTCACTGCTCAGTTTGTGCAGGTGGGTATCCAGGGTCGCGGTGGCGCTGCTGGATCGTTCGCCGCGATCCAGCACGGCCAGCTCGCCAAAGAAATCGCCCGGTTTTAATTCGGCCAGGGTTACTTCGGTCACATCTTCGTCCATGACCCAGATGCGCACCGACCCGGTTTCCACGACGTAGAGTCCATCGCCCAGATCATGTTCATTAAAGATTGTCTCGCCCGCAGCGTAATTCACCTGAGTGACGTCTTCGGCGAGATGTTCCAGTTCGTGCGGTTCCAGACGTTTGAAAAGGGGAACCCGGGCCAGGCTCTGCGCCTCTTCGCTCAAACTGTTTAGCTCTGCTGACATGGGCGATTTTCTCCTGAGCTATTGCCGGTCTACAAACTCTCCAGGCGTTCGAGCAGTTGGTCCGTGATGGCAAAAGGATCTGTCGGCAGTTCGTCCTTGCTGGCGTCTTCAACTTCATGAGCCAGCTTAATCACCGCCGATCCAAGCTCGGCATCTTCCGAATTGATTTCGATGCAGTCAGGAGAGTCGAAGGGAGTGACAAACAGGTAACGCGGGACACTGGTATCGCTCAAAGGAGTCGACGGGCCGAGAATCAGAAGATTGTTATTCAAGCGCGCATAGCGATGTGCGGACCCCACCTGCTTCTCCCAATGCAAACTGCCGCTCGCGGTCAGCGTTTGAAGCCTGGCAATCAGGTTGCGCAAACGATCTGTTGTAGCCGCATCGCGATCCATTCGGCACCTCCGGCAAACCAAGGATCGATCAAGACGGGAGATTAGCATTTTTGTCTCTCGACAGAAAAGATTTATCTCCCTGTTATGGTGGGGTAAAGTGTGTTGCTAATCTTCGGGGATTAGCCCGACCGTCATG
Organism: Blastocatellia bacterium; assembly: GCA_033850605.1. Classification (GTDB taxonomy): domain Bacteria; phylum Acidobacteriota; class Blastocatellia; order Pyrinomonadales; family Pyrinomonadaceae; genus UBA11740. The sequence goes on from JAWWPL010000064.1 coordinate 16,809, forward strand.
GAGGGCTCCGAGGTGCGTTAAATTGAGCCCTCCCTGACGGTCGGGCTAGTGCCCCGAATCACTGCCTGAACCAAAGCGATCCACGAAATCACACGAAGCGGAGCTAATGCTCTCTCAAGAAACGATTGCTTCGTTCTAGATGCACGACTGTAGTGTCACTGGGCGGACAAGTCCGCCCTTTAAAAATCACGACAGCTACTGCTGTTCTTTGCTCGCGATGTTTCGCTTCGGACCGCTCAGCTGCTTCAGTAGCTCGGCGACGGCCGTTTCGAGTTGACGGTCGCGTCCGGCCAGGTTGTCTTCGGGCGGGTTATCCACGCGGATGTCGGGCTGCACTCCATAGTTCTCCATGTTCGTGCGTTTGGGATCGGCGAGGTAAACGCCGACGCCAGGGGTGCGCACGGTTGAACCATCAATCAACGAGTAACTGCCCGTGCCGATCACCGCGCCCATGGTCGGTGTGCCAATCACTTTGCCCAGACCCAGCGCGCGGAACCCGGCGGGAAACATTTCGGCGTTTGAAGCTGAACGCCAGTTTTGCAGCACGACTTTCGGACCAAAATAGCCGGCAAAGGGACGGCCGCTGGCTTCCGTGCCCCGCGGCACCCAGATTTGATACTCGCGCTGCACCAGGATGGCGAGCAGTTCTTGTTCGATGTTGCCACCACCGTTCCAACGCTGGTCGATGACCATCGCTTCCTTGTTGCGATACTCGCGAATTTCCTTCTCGAACTTGCGCAGGCTGGGTTGGTCCATCGCGCGAATGTGAATATAGCCGACGCGCCCCTGCGAGAGCTCATCCACCTTCTGCCGTCGCTCTTTTACCCAGCGCTCGTAACGCAGAGTGGCGTACGCGTTTGAATTAATAGTTTCGATGCGCGCGCGCCAGGCGCCATCTGCGCTGGGCTTGTTATTGAAAGTGACTTCGACCTTGCGATTGAGGCGATCGTTTAGCAGCTCCCAGTACTCGTCTCCGGCCTTTACCTGTTTGCCGCCAATCGCGATCAGGTAATCACCGACATTGACCTTGACCCAATCCTTGTCCGCCGGGCCATCTTCATAAACGTAAGTAACGCGATAACGTCCCGCGGCCGCGTCCGGCTTAAGTTCGACGCCGAGATTCCCGGTGGACACCGCACCCGGCGCACGTCCTGCCGGAGGCGGGGCCGCGCCAGTGTGCGATGCGTTGAGTTCACCAATCATCTCGTTAATGATGTTGAGCAACTCCTGCCGATCGCCGACATCCTGCACCAGCGGCTCGTACTTCGCTTTGGCCGCATCCCAATCCATTCCGTGCATCGCCGGATCATAGAAGCGATATTTCATCGTGCGCCAGGCATCGCCAAACATTTCAGCCCATTCAGCGGGCCGCTCAATTTTGACGCGCACATTGAAACTAATGCGCCGGCGTGTGGCGTCCGCCCCACCTGTGCGCCCGGCAGTCGTGGCTGCCGCCGCTGCTGCGCTGCTGAGCGGAACCGAGTAGATGCCGCTACGCTCACGGAAGAAAAGCGTGCGGCCATCACGAGAGATATTCAAATCAGAGATGCCTCCGCCAAAGCCGCCTCCGCCACCGCCGCCGGCGTCGTCAGGTGACGGTGGGCCGCCCGCAGTCACGCGCGTTAGCCGCTTGCCGTCTTCCTGGATCGAATAGATCACGGGCAGGGCAGCAACGCCGGCCGGTTCAGTGGTAACGAAAACAATCGTGCGACTGTCAGGCGCGACCACATAGTTGAAGATCGGAAACGGCATTCGTGTGACCTGCCGCGTACGATGTTTCATTCCCGCCCAGTCCATTTTGGTTTCATGGGGCGGCCGGTTCGTCGGACGGCGCGGAGCTGCCGGGCCTTCACTGCCGTCTGCCGAAGGGGGCGGACCTGATTCAGCTTCGGGTCGATCTTCGGGATCGTCGGGATCGCGTTCGAGGCGTTCGAGCCCTACTGAATAAATTTGCACTGAAGTATTGCCAAAGCCGCCACCGCCGCCGCCGCTTGCATCAGAACGCACAAATAAAAGTTTGCGGCCATCGGGAGCAAAGCGCGGAGCGCGCTCGTCGTAGGAATCAAAGGTGACTTTGTGCGCTTGTTTGTCTGCGCCCGAAGTCGGGATGACGTAAATATCTGTGGTGCGGCTGGCATCAGACTTCGAATAAGTCAGCCACTTACCGTCGGGGGACCATTCCGGCGTCGAGATGTTTCCATAACGCGACGAATCCAATTCGACGATCTGCTTGCTGGCCACATTGATCGCGCGCAGCTTGCTGTCGGAAGAAGTGAAAGCGATTTCCTTTGAGTCAGGCGACCAGTTGTAACCAAGCTTCAACGCATCGATGTCGGTTAACTTCTGCGGCTCAGCCTGACTATCGACCGCAGTGACGTAAAGCTCTTCGCGGCCGCTGCGATCGGAGATAAATGCCAGCGACTTGCCGTCGGGCGAATAGCTGACACTTCTTTCCCGCGCCGGGCTGTCGGTGATCTGCCTGATGTCGCCTTCTTCAGTCGGCACGGTGAAAATTTCTCCGTGCGTGGAAATGACAATGCGGCGCGAGGAAGGCGCGAGGTCATAGTCATCAGCCTCAGAATTGAACATGCGTGTTTCCGAGGCGTTCTCCTGGGTGTCAGCGTCGATGTTCAGATGAATCTGCGTGACTTTCCTGCTGCCGGTGTCGAGTTTCCAGATGCCAAAGTCGTGCTCGAAGACGATCGTGCGGCCATCGGAACTGATCGAGGGAAACCGCACGTCCCCACTCTTGAATGAAGTGACGCGATCGGCCTTGCCGCCGCTTTCCGAGACACGCCAGATGTTGGTGAGTCCATTGCCGTCGCGGTCACTGACGAAATAAATATCGCCGCCGTTGCTCCACATCGGCCACGAATCGAGGCCGTCGAAATCAGTCAATTGAGTAAATTTCTTTGCCGCTATATCTTCTACCCAAACATCCGTCTGATACGCGCCGCGATAATACTTGCGCCAGTAAACCTGCCCCTTCGGGTTGTAAGCGATGCGTTTACCGTCGGGTGAAAAGCTGGCCTGGTTGCCCATGTCCGGCCCGGCGCGCAAGGGCATGCCGCCATCGACGCTGACTACGTAGAGCATCCCCATGAAGTCTTCCCCACGTTGGCTGCTAAACAAGACGCCGCGCCCGTCGGGAGTCCAACCCAGGACCGCGTCGTCGGCCGAATGCGAA
>JAWWPL010000207.1:0-5961 GCA_033850605.1 Blastocatellia bacterium
ATTTGGATCGCGACGTCGCGTTTCCGGGCCAGTTCCCTTACACCAGAGGTATTCACGCGACCGGCTATCGCGGCAAGCTTTGGACCATGCGCCAGTTTGCCGGTTTCGGCACGCCCGAAGAAACAAATCAAAGATTCAAATACCTCTTGCGAGAGGGCCAAACCGGTCTTTCGGTGGCCTATGATCTTCCTGCTCTGATGGGTTATGACGCCGATTCGCCGTTGTCGGAAGGAGAAGTAGGAAAGTGCGGCGTCGCGGTTTCGTCACTTGCCGACATGGAAGCGCTGTTTGACGGAATTCCTTTGGAAAAGGTAACTGTCTCACAGACGATCAATGCCCCGGCGTCGGTCTTCCTGGCCATGTATCTGGTGCTGGCTGAAAAGCAGGGAGCAGATTGGAAGAAGATTTCCGGCACGCTGCAAAACGATATTCTCAAAGAGTACATCGCCCAGAAGGAATGGATTTATCCAATTCGCTCGGCAATGAAGCTGGTGATCGACACATTTGAGTTCTGCACCAAGCACGTTCCTCGATACAACCCGATTTCAGTGAGCGGCTATCACATCAGAGAAGCCGGTGCGACCGCACTGCAGGAACTCGCATTTACCCTGCGTGACGGAATTGAATACGTTGAATGGGGCGTTCGGGCCGGACTCGATCTGGAACGCTTTGTGCCGCGGATTTCTTTTTTCTTTAATGCTCACAATGATTTTTTTGAAGAGATCGCCAAGTACCGCGCAGCGCGGCGTATCTGGTCGCGGGCGATGCGCGATCGCTTTGGAGCCCAAACCGAACGGACGATGCAGATGCGCTTTCATACGCAGACTGCGGGCGTGTCTCTGACCGTCCAACAACCACTCAACAACATCGTGCGGGTAGCGATACAGGCGCTCGCCGGAGTGTTGGGCGGGACGCAATCGTTGCATACGGATGCTTTTGACGAAGCACTCGCCCTGCCTACCGATCGTGCAGCGCTCATTGCCTTGCGAACGCAACAGATAATCGCCGAGGAAACCGGAGTCGCGAATACCGTGGACCCGCTGGGCGGCTCCTACTTTGTCGAAGCCTTAACGAAAAAGCTCGAGGACGGAGCGCTGGACTACTTCGAACGTATCGACAGCATGGGCGGCATGGTTGAAGCCGTCGAGAAGGGATTTCCGCAACGCGAAATCCAGGAATCGGCCTATCAGTATCAGAAGGCGCTCGAACGTGGCGAGCAAACAATTGTCGGCGTAAACAAGTACGAAATGGGCGACCAGGGAGAACAGGTTCCCACTCTGGTGATTGATGAGTCAGTCCGCGAACGACAACTCGAACGTCTTGAACGAACTCGCACCTCAAGAGACAAGGGCGCGGTGGAAAAATCACTGGACTCTCTTAGAATCGCCGCCCAACGGGGCGACAACACCATGCCTGCTACCATCGAAGCCGTCCGCGCCTATGCCACCCTCGGTGAAATCTGCTCCGCGCTGCGGGACGTTTATGGAATATACGAAGAGCCCGCGATCTAGCTGCTTGAAAGGTATCTTTCCCACGGCTCATATGAAGCGTGCTCGGCAATCTTTAAGAGTCCTAACTCTGCCGATTGCTTTGATCGCGGTCGCGGCAACCGTCGCGGCCCAGGACCATGTCATCGTTCAACCTAAGCGGGTAGTGATCATTCGCACCGGCAAAGAAGTGCGCGATTTCCCTGAGCGCAGAAAAGCAATCGTCAGGTATCCGATCGTGCGCGGCCTGTCTAACGCAGTTGCCCTGCGACGAATCCAGGATACGCTCTCTTTGAAGCAGGTGTCTGGTTCGACGTTGGCGGAATTCCGGCGAGAACCGGGTTTGCTCAGCTTCGACTATGAGGTTAATTACAATAAGAACTTTCTCCTGGACATAACCTTTACCGACGAGGCGGAGGGCGCATATCCCGAGACTCACAGGAAGCACTTGCTGATTAGCCTGAGGGACGGAAAGGTCGTCAAAGCCGCCGATGCTTTCAATCCAGAGTCGCGGGCGGCACTGGCCCGTCTGGCTGATAATAAATTGAAGGACGAGATTAAGGAACTTCTGCAAGCGAATGAAGAGGATAAACAAGCTGACGCTGATGAGAAAAGCATGGTTAAGGAGCAGTTGAGTGGGCTGAAGTTCGGTGTGAACAACCTCGACGAATTCTCTGTCAGTGATAAAGGGGTGACCTTTTTGTATGACGCCCACTTCCGACATGCGATCCGGGCCCTGCAACCTGGCGGTGAATATTTTTTCAGCTATGCTGAACTGCGGCCCTACATTAGACGCAATGGGCCACTCGGTACGCTGAAGTAAGACAGGTGAAATGAGCGAAAAGAAAATCCGTGTTTTAGTTGCCAAACCCGGCCTCGATGGCCACGACCGCGGCGCCAAGGTGATTGCGAGAGCTCTGCGCGATGCCGGGATGGAAGTCATCTATACTGGCCTCCGGCAAACGCCCGAGATGATCGCGGCGGCGGCTCTGCAAGAAGACGTTGACGCCGTTGGAGTCTCGATCCTCAGCGGCGCACATAACACCCTGTGCCCGCGAATCGTTTCGCTGTTGCGCGAACAAGGCATGCACGACACCTTGGTAATTCTGGGCGGGATTGTTCCTCAGGAAGACATCGCCAAACTGAAAGCGGAAGGCGTCGCGGAGATCTTTCTGCCGGGAACCTCGACTCAGGACATCGCCAAGTTCATCCGTGAAAACGTAAAACCGCGAAGTTGACATAATCTCGATGCAAATCGACTCGCCGAAGCATGATGGCCCGGTGAGGATATTCGTCCACCACTACATCTCCAGCCGCTTAACTTTTATCCCAAGGTACCCACCGCCCGGCCGCGCCCGTGCTGGAAGTTCGAGGGTCGCTGCCGAATTTTCATAGAATTTCGGAATTAAGAACGAAATTTTGGATTTGCTTTCGAGAGGAGACCTGCCTAAATCAACGATTTTCCAGTCGAGCCCACAACTGGCCGCGCGTGGCATCTTCGTTGCCTAAGGAGCAGCGATAGAAATCGATCATGAGAAGCTCGGACCGGGATACTCAGCTGACGAGCACGAATGGCCGCCCAACCCCGCCTCCGACTCTCAAAGTCCACACTCCCCTGGTTTTGTTTATTAAACCAGAAGCTCTCTCTGCTGGGATGCTTCTTCACGAAAGGACAACACAAAATGAAGAACGTTCTGCGGTTATTTATGGCGCTGTTCGTCGTACTCGCCGCCACGGCGGTCTTTGCGCAAGAGCCTACCGGCTCGATTGAAGGAACCGTCAAGGATCCGCAAGGTGCCGTAGTACAAAATGCGACAGTAACGGTGCACAACGCTGCCACGAATTTCACTCGGACAGCAACAACGGGTGACAACGGACACTACCGAATCTCACAGCTTCCGCCGGGAGCATACGAGGTGAAGGTAGCGGGCGCGAATTTTAAGACTTCGGTGGTATCCGACGTTGTGGTAGCCGTAGGTCAAACGCTCCCACTCGATGTTCAATTACAAGTAGGAGGGGCCAGCGAAACCGTGACCGTCATAGGCGGCGGTGAAGTCCAGATCGACCGGACGGATAATACAGTTTCGGGCGTAGTAAACACACGGCAAATCCAGAATTTGCCACTCAATGGCCGGAATTTTCTGGATCTCGCACAGTTGCAACCTGGCGTTGAGAAGGTTGAGGGCGGAAGCTTTGACCCGACCAAAGCCAATTACACTGGCGTCTCAATCGCTGGGCAAGCAGGTCGTTCCGCGCAGATCGCAGTCGACGGCGGTTCAGTCGTAGATAACGTCGTCGGCACTACCGTGCAAAACTTTTCCCAGGAGATCGTGCAAGAGTTCCAGCTGGGAATCTCGAACTTCGATCTTTCCACGGGAGCTTCATCAACCGGCTCGGTCAACATAATTTCGAAGTCAGGCACGAACGAGTTTCATGGCAACGGCTATTTCTACGTTCGTGACGACCGCTGGGCCGCCTTCCCTTCGCTCGGGCGCCTCGACGCGGCGAATGGCATCCCACTCATCGCGCAGACTAACCATATCCCGTTCGATCGCGAACAGTACGGCGGTACCCTCGGCGGGCCCATCGTGCGCAACAAACTCTTTTTCTTTTTCAACTACGAGGGAAACAACCAGGACGGTTCGGCGCTGCATAACCCGAAGGAGTCTCCGAGCTTCGCCGGTTTCACTTCTAACCCGTTCGACGAAAAACTACTCACCGGGAAAGTCGACTGGACGGTAAGCAATGCTACCAATGTTCAGGGTCGGTATTCGTTCGATGACAATAAGCAGGATGTGCCGTTCCCGCCGGGATCCGGCATCGTTCCGCGTCAGTCTACTTCGAAGATTTTTGAATCGAACAACCAAATCGTGACGAATCGCTCGCATAACATCGTCGTTGGAACCACGCACGCCTTCGGCCCGACGGTGAGCAATAACTTCGTCTTTAACCTGAGCGATTTCTCGAACGTGATTCTTCCCAAAACCACGGGACTTCCGCAGATTAATATCCTCGGATCCCAAAACTGGAGATCGGGCACTAACTACATCACGCCGCAGACCACTTTCCAGGAACGTTACCAGTTCCGGGACGACCTGACTTTTACCCGCGGCAATCACACGATCCGCTTCGGCGGCAACTTCGAACGGACCTCGATTAACGGTCAGTTCGCCTTCGCTAAGCCCGCCCGCATAAGGCTCTTCGATCCATTTACTCCAGGCGCGAATCTAACAATTCCGGTCACTGAGGCAGACTTTCTGAACTACCCAGTACGCGACATCTCAATGGGTATTGGTAACGACATCCTGCCTTTTAACAATGGGAAAGCAACCAATAACAATCGCATCTCGTTTTACGGCAAGGATTCCTGGAAACTGACCCACAAGTTCACACTCAACTACGGTCTATCCTATCGGGTTGACTCAAATCTGTGGAACCACGATCAGGGGCATCCGGCGATTATTGCCGCCGTCTTTGGCAAGGGTACTGCGCCGAGCCCGAAGGACACCAATAACTTCGCTCCGAATGTAGGGTTCGCGTGGGATTTGGGTGGCAATGGTCGGACCGTCATTCGCGGTGGCGCAGGAATCTATTACGACAACACCATCGACAACCTGCGACTCTTTGAGCGTGCCGACCTCGGACCTCCGGGAGCGGAATTGTTCCTTGTCGGTACTGACCTCGTCAGCCCGTTCTTTCCCGGCGGCGACGGACGCTTCACTCTGGGACAGGCCACACTGGCTCAGGCGCTCGCTTTCATAGGCCCGGCTCGAGCCGACATCGAGTCGCACGCCTTCAACTGTACGCTGCCGACCTCGGTCGAGTGTTTTGGGTCGATCTCCGGCCCACTCTTCTCAACAGAGTTCCAGATACCCTACTCGCTTCAGTACTCGCTTGGCGTTCAGCGCGAGCTTCCGTGGAAGATGATCTTCCAGGGCGACTTCAACTATCGCAAGGGTGTCCATGAAGTGCTCGTCTATGACGCGAACCATTTTGGTTCCGAATTCGGCGAGAGGACGGCCTTCGGCAACGCGATACCGTACGCCGATTCATCGGGCTTCTCGACCTACATGGCGGGTCTCTTCCGCCTTGATCGTCGCTTCTCTAATGGTTTCCAAATGACCGCGAGTTACGCGCTCTCGCGCTTTAAGGCTTTCGGCAGCGACGCGTTGGGCTTGGGAGCGACCGTAACGGATCTGAACAACCTCCGCAAAGAGTTTGGCCCGGCCGGTCTCGATCGCACACATCGCTTTGTGGTGAGTGGGATTTACGATCTCCCGTTCTTCCGCAAGAGCCACGACAAATTTAAGCGCGACGTTCTGGGCGGCTGGCAGGTCTCGCTTATCTCGACGGCGTTTAGTGGTACTCCGCAAAGCGTCTTCCTGCCCAACTTCGTGGATCTCTCCCGAACCGGTACTTTCCAAAGTTACCTTCCCGGCACTGGAGAAGGCACACTCGGACGAAGTGCTCATAG
>JAWWPL010000079.1:0-4975 GCA_033850605.1 Blastocatellia bacterium
AGGTAGAGTTGAAGGACAGCCTCGTCATGTTGGGGCTGGCGTCCGAGGTTGAAGCGTGGGAGAGCCCGCAAACGCTCGGCGGCAAAGTGACCAGCCGACTCTACGTCTTTGTGGACGACGTGAACGCTCACTACGAGCGCGCCCTCGACGCAGGGGCAAAGATCCACCGCGAGCCGGCCGATCAATATTGGGGCGATCGGGTCTATGAGTGTATTGACCCCGAGGGTCATCGCTGGAAATTCGCCCAACACCTGTGGGACGTAGATAATCGGAATTTGAAAAGGCCCAGCGAATCAAAGTAACGTCGCTTTCGGGAAGTTCTTCAGCAGCCATGAACGGAGCGCGGACAGGATGTCCGCGCTCCGTTCAGACAACGATCTAAACGGCCGCGACTGACTGAGACGATCACGATTGTTCCCGGGCTCTGAGTTGTTTCATAACCTCGGCCGCCCAGGTTGCCGAGTAATCGTCCCGAGCCAGAGTTAAGTTACCTACCAGGTTTCCTTCGGTCGGAATTCCAACGACTGCGATGTCCTCATTGGCGATCCCTTGATCATTGACCACGAAGCGCGTGCCCTCAGTCATGTCAATGGCTCCCGGGCTATACCCAGCCTCATCTGTGAAAGACCGGTTCTCATAAGCCCGCACCATCCCTCGCTGGAACAGATTGCGAAAGAGCGGTGTCGCGTCGCGAGGAATATTCGTTCGTGGATACCGGGCATCAACCAGTATCTCCGCTCGCGCAACTGCACCGGGAATCCTATCGCACCGTAGCTCGAAGCAACCGCCGGCTTCGTCCGTTACCACACGAGGGCTGCGCGCTACCGAAAAATCAAGCAGCCCGGCTCGCAACAGCGCCAGGAGCTTTTCAATGTTAATGATTGGGGGTCCAAAGACGACGCGCTTGAGTCGCGGAAAGTAATGCTCAATCAGTCTGCGATGTGACTCAGGCGTGAGTCCCCCGAATCTGAGGACCGATCCCAGGGTCTTCCTCACTTCGTACCAGATGTCCAGGGCGGCCTTAACAGCGCAACCAGCCTGGCCTGCTCGGGCAAAGGCGATCTCATGCTCCAGATATTGAGCTATGAAGGATGTGAACTCTTCTCCCGTGGCGAAACGGCGTTCACCCACGGGGTCGAGCGCCGGTTTATAGTCAAAGGCACGCTGGCTCGGATGGATGCGGTGGTAGGACTCGATCGCGGACAACATCGCCTGAGCATCGTTCCCACACGACTCTAGTCTTTCTCGTTCGATGCCGGCTCCCATCATGACGCGATAATAGTTAAGCTGCATTTCCAGCTCGAAGAGCGGCCACAGATCCTTTTCGAAGTCCAGTTTTCCGTCAGGTGCCTCGCCGCGAAGTTGAGCTATCGCATCGGCCGTAAAGAAAGTCAACGGTCGCAAAAAAGTGGGCAGGTCAAAGGCCTTAGGCGCCATCGGTAGACCCGTGCGACTAAACGGGATAATCGACCGGGGCTCTTTGCCGCTCGCAATATAGGAAAGGAATCCGTCCACCGATCGTTCAAATCGTCCGCCGCGTCCCTCGGTCAACTCCAGAACGGCGTCGATGAAAGTCAGACCAACGCCCAACATAGCAACTCGAGCTTTGGCCGGGACCCGCACCATCGACTCAACCACGGGATAAACAAAAGGGATGAATGTTGCGCTCGAGTGCTTAGCTGCAAAGGCCTCGTAACCTTGCTCCTCAGGACCCGGCCGAAGGCGGGAATGGCCCGTAGCCAACAGTACCTTGTCGACCTTGATGTACTCGGTATGGCCGTTCTCAGCTACGAACTCAGCTTCGTAGTTTCTTACCTCCGGCCGGATATCAATAACTTCTCCAATGTGACACGACACCCTAACTCCGCCAGGAACGTGTTTTAGAATGCGTTGAAAACCGTCGATCAGGTAACGGCCCACGACAGCCCTGGACAGATATTCGTCACCGGTCAAACGCTCAGGCGGATCGAACTTTGCCTGGTACCAGTCGACAAAATTATCGCCCCTCCCAGCGACGGCGGGAGGTTCTGTTACATCCCACAGATCGATCTCGCCGACGCTGATGTTAACCAGGATGTAGTCGGGCTGATCGGGATCGTAGATCGGGCTGGCGCCGAAGTGCGGGAATCGATTGAAGAGGTGGATGTGGAGGCCGTGGCGCAGCGGGCGCGCATTGAACTCGGCCAACAGCCTTTCCAAACAGTAAAGGCCTTTTGGGCCCAGCCCCATGATGGCTACCGAGTGGGCGATCGGGATTTCGCTCGGTTGGACTCTCAGAGCCAAATGATCATCTCGTCGAGTTATTGACATCCCTAAAGTAAAGCGCCAGACTGGCGCCTCAGTCTGTAGTCTTTCGCAACCCCTGTTCTAGCTGAAATCTCAAACCGAATTGGAACGCAGCGATTGAAGAATCACCAGGAAACTCGTCCTTCCGGGTCACTCCATCAAACTCCTTTCAGCGGAATCACGACCTTCGGTGGTTTAGCGCATACGACGGAGATCGATAATCACGAGATCGATCTGGCCATCCTGGGCATTCCTTTCGACAGCTTGGTGACCTTCCGTCCCGGCGCCCGCTTCGGGCCAAACGCCATTCGCCAATCCTCGATTCTCTGCCGCAACTATAGTCAGCAGATGGAAGTGGAAGTCTACAATCGTTTGCGGGCCTTCGATGTTGGGGATGTCAATGTCAACGCATTCGACTACGAAGAGACGTTTCGCCAAATAGAAGAGCGCATCAGCCAACTGCAGCGGCGCGGCGCGGCGGTCGTCTCTTTAGGTGGAGATCACTCGATCCTCCTGCCCATCCTCCGTGCCACGAGCAGGCAATATCCCAAACTCACCGTCATCCAGATTGATGCTCATACCGATACATCCGATGAGGGATGGGGACAGAGGTTTCACCACGGCACGCCTGTTCGCCGAGCGATCGAAGAGGGATTGGTGCAGGGGAATCATATTTTTCAGATCGGCATACGCGGATCCGTCGGGAGCGCCAGCTATCACGACTATCCCAAACAGGCCGGCATCAATATTCTCGACATGCGAGCGTTTCATGATCAGAAACTACGTAGAGAGTTTCTGGATCGCCTCTATAAAGTCGCAGGATCGGATCCCTGCTATCTCACGTTTGACGTGGATGGCGTGGACCCTGCCTTTGCTCCGGGAACCGGTACGCCAGTGGTTGGCGGTCTCACCAGCTTTGAGGCACTGGATCTGATGCGCTCGTTCAAAGGCCTCCGGTTTATCGGCGGCGACGTGGTCGAGGTAGCGCCCGCTTACGACTCCTCGCAGATTACTGCGCTCCTGGGGGCAGCCATTGCTTTCGAGATCGCGGCGCTCATCGCCATTGCGCGGCCGCCTGAGCCAACCTTAGCCCGAGAATCTCCGCCATCGTTGTAAAACCATATCGCTGGGGGCAGCGCGTGCTGGAGATGTCTTTGCCGGTCAAGCTCGATCCGACCAAATACTCTTTTCCCAGCTTGTCCTGGCACCAGGTGAGGACCCTGTCCATACAGGGAGTCGGCATGCCGGCGATCTCCGCAATTCCGCGGATGACTACCAGACCAAACGGAACATCCTCCGTAAGAAAACGGTGATTGAAGTCTGGAACGTATTCGCCGTCCTCATTCTGGATCATTGGATGAGTGATGCCTGCATATCCAGAGTTGGTCCTTAGAGCGGTCATCAGATTCGTTTTGTCTTTGATGTCATTTCCGTAACAGCCTATATCCCAATCATACATAGGGATGACCTGCGAGAGGTCGACCCTTGGATGCTGCGCCATGATCAACTTGCTCGTCGCTACGACTTCTTCACTGATCGTGCCGAGGAGTTCCGCTGTTTCTTCATCGATGTCGTGATAAAACAATGGTGGGCGCTTGAGTGCCTTCCCTTCCCAGTTCTTCCAACAGCCGTACATGATCGGAGGATGGCTATAGGCATTGAGCGATCGCAGAGTAATGCCAAGCAAATGCCCTGAGACAACCAGCTTTGGTGTCTCCCCCAGGAGAGATCGCATTACAGCCAGAGGGTCTTTCAGTTTAGCTCTTGTGAGATCGCCTTCCAGCGCGCCGACGAGCTTATCCTTGGTTGCGGAAATCTTCGCGGACCGGCCAAATTCCGTAATTCGGCAGATCCAGGGCAGCGAATCGAAATTCATTACGATGCAGTTCTTCAGTCTCGCTCCCAACGCCATTCTCACGTCAAATTCAAATCCATTTTGGCCCGGCAGACCAACTATGACGCACCCGTCCTCGATGTACGGTTCCAGAGAGACGAGGTACTGCCAATGCCGATAGGCCGGCACAGCGAAAATGATTAGATCGCATCCCCGTGCTGCCTGCTCTGGCTGATCGGTGACCATAAAAGCGTTTGCCTTCCAGGCTAAGCGCCCGTCCGTTCGGTTCCGCACGGTCACCGTCAACCGCTCTCTCTCCATGATCTCTGTCCATCGCTGTGCCCTGTCAGTACTCTGGGTCAAAACGCGAACTTCGAAGCGTGGGTTCATCGAGGCGACCGCCGCCAGCGCGTGGGCACCGCTTCCGGTGCCGCAGATGAGAACTCGAATCGGGTCCGTCATGGTGTCCCTTGGGCTCTTTCCTGGTTCGGCGAAACGAAGTGAGAGAATCAGCCTGAACACTACTGGAACTCTCTCGCCCTGCCGTAAATTTTCGCTAAGCAGCAGTCGCTTGCAAAAAATCTTGCGGGCACTGGGGCTCTATGATAGACTCCGCGCCGAATTTAGCCAAGAGTTTTTGCAGCGCAGTGAAGTTCCTACGAACCCTGTTTTTGCAAAGATGGAATCCATTTACCATTCTCAGCGGCGGAGAGTTCGTCACGAGACTGGCGCCGTGAACAGCAACTCTGATTGCAGCAATCGACACCCGATGTGGTTTTCTGAATTGCGTATCTCTTGCCTACTTTGCGAGAGGCCCGGGGACTGGGTTAAATGCGAAAGGATGGTCCATGAAGC
>JAWWPL010000138.1:0-2651 GCA_033850605.1 Blastocatellia bacterium
ATCAAAACGACGCTTTCCTAAGTCTACTGTGACCAGCATCCGCGACGGTAAGATCCTCGGCATTCGCGCGGGGACAAAGCCACACCGGATCATTGGCATCTGGGTGGTAGTGGTTGAAGGCCGTGTCTTTGTAAGGTCGTGGAGCCTGAAGCCGCGAAGCTGGTACCGCACCTTTCTCGAAGAGCCGCGCGGAGTGATCGAGGTCGATGGCCGGAAAATTCCGGTGCGCCCGATTTTCACTCGCAGCGAGCGCTTGAAGACCGCTGTTGACCGGGCCTATCGCGAAAAATACCACACGCCCGGCGCGCTTCATTTTGTGAAGGGATTTCGCATTAAGAAACGACGCGACACAACCACCGAATTGGCGCCGCTTTAGCCTCGCTTGCGATAATCCGTCGGCTACTTGCAGAATCCTCGCTGACGGTCAGGCTACGGCTCGCCTGCCCACCCTGCTTTGTCCTTCTCCCCGAAATCTGTGTAATCTGTGGAGGGAAATTTATAAGCACCAGCCAGGAGAAGTTATGAAAAGACTGTTTTTGATTTGTACCGCGCTTACGTTGACTACCATCTCGGTTTTGGGCCAGACGCGTCCGCAAACCACGCCCGCGCGGCCGGCCCCCACGCCCGTACCCAGACCGGCAGCGACTAACGCGCCGGTGCCCGATAGCCGGATTGCCTTGATTGATACGAGCATGTTCGGCGATGAGAAGAGCGGGATTTGGCGCTATGTCGACGCGGCCAAGTCAGTTCAGGCTGAATTCAAACCGCGCGCGGATGAACTGCAAAGCATTCAGAACCGCCTCAACACACTGACCACCGAAATCCAGGCTCTGATGAAGGCGCCCGTGCCCGATCAAAAAGCGATTGAGGCGAAACGGCAGCAAGGCACAGCCCTGCAAGACGAAGGTAAGACGAAGAAGGATCGTTTGGACGAAGATGTCAGCAAACGATACGAACAAGTCATCGCTCCGATTTCCAGCCAGATTGGCGCGGCCATGGATCAGTTTGCGCGTCAACGCGGTGTGACGATGACGCTCGACGCGAGTAAGCTGCTGCCGGCTATTCTCACGGCAGTGCCCGCCGTCGATCTGACGCAAGCTTTCATTAGCGAGTTCAACAGCAAGAATCCAAGGACGGCAACACCCCCACGACCTTGAGAGATTTTTTGGAGTGCGGCGACTTGTCGCCGCTTTTCTTTCTTCCAGTGCGGCTGCGACAAGTCGCAGCTTACGAAAGCGCTGACAAGTCAGCGCACTCCAAATCTTCTCGACGTGCCGCTCCGGTACAGAACCGGGAGCGGTAGCGACCGGGTCAAAGCGTCAACTTAAAAGTTCAGCGATCCCATAGCCTTGGCTGACTCGACGATGCGCCCCGGGGCATTAGCCCGACCGTGAGGGAGGGCTCCCGTACATTAGCGCTCTCAAGGAATGCGAGACAGACTTTGAGTTAGTGATTGTTCGTGGATTTCGTGGATCGTCTTCGAAGCCAAACCCACGATCCACACGAAACGGCATTAAAGAGAAATGTTCGAGTTGTGTCCTAATCTTACGAAAACATACGAACCTCATCAACAAAAACTCGTTTACTGTTTTGTGTGGTTTTGTGGATCGTTTGCCTGGTAAGTAGTGCTCTCTCTAATCAGTAAGTCTTAAAACTCATGAATCACAAAGAAGCTGGACGGCTCTGGAATGAGAGTGCGGAATCGTGGGCAAAACTCGCGCGCGCCGGTTATGACATCTATCGCGACCAACTGAATTCTCCGGCCTTCTTCACGATGCTGCCGGAAGTGAAGGGTTTGGCGGGTCTGGACATCGGCTGTGGCGAAGGTTACAACACGCGAATGCTGGCAAAACGTGGGGCGCGCGTGTCGGCTGTCGATATCTCCGACATTTTCATTAGTTACGCGAAACGTACGGAACAGGAAGCACCGCTCGGCATTGATTACCAGGTGGCCAGCGCAGTCGGCCTGCCTTTCGCCGAGGGCACGTTTGATTTTGCCACGGCTTTCATGAGCCTGATGGATGTTCCGGAAACTGAGCGCGCGCTGGTGGAAGCTCACCGCGTGTTAAAGCCCGATGGCTTTCTTCAGTTCTCGATAGCTCATCCGTGTTTCGACACCCCGCACCGCCGCAATCTGCGTGACGCAAACCATCGCACCTATGCGATCGAGGTGGGCGATTATTTCGAGGGCAGCGACGGGAAGATAGACGAGTGGCTCTTCAAGGCGGCTCCGCCACACGCGAAGCAGGGACTGCGCAAGTTCCGTCTCCCACTCTTCCGGCACACCTTAAGTTATTGGCTAAGCGTGTTGATTAGGACAGGTTTTCAGCTTGAGCAGATTGAAGAGCCGCGACCAAGCGACGAAACCGTCGCCGCTTATCCAGGCCTGCAAGACGCCCAGGTGGTGTCGTACTTTCTACACCTGCGCGTGCGGAAAGCGGGTTAGCGGCGGTGAGAGCGGTACCATCGGAAGGCTGCGTCCCTTCTTGCACAATCCGATCCGACGCGTTAGCTTTAACAACTTCAATTCTAATTCAATTCGCAGTTAATTAATCGATATCACTATGTCAACTGAACCAAACAAAATAATCTATTCCATGGTCGGCGTCAGTAAGTTCTATGACAAGAAAGCCGTCCTCAAAGACATCTAT
>JAWWPL010000140.1:0-11474 GCA_033850605.1 Blastocatellia bacterium
CCCTCTCCCTTTGGGAGAGGGTTGGGGGTGAGGGCCTGAGCGCAAACTGCCACCACAACGTTGCTGCGGGCTTCAGCCCGAGGACGGCATGCAGTCAGTACCGGGAGCGGTAGCGACCGGGTCGCAACTTGTCCACGATCCTAGGATTCGCGATCACGAGACCCGGTCGCTACCGCTCCCGGTACTGACCTCATCCTCAGAGTTGCTGACCATTGACTTGGGAGTGTGACAGGTTTATCGTCCTGCCTAACCCAAGCTTGTACCGGTTCCGCCAGAGATAGGCTAGTTCAACCCAGGAAGGATCCAGGAAATGAAAAAGAGCTCCCGCTACTTTGCCCTTTGCACCGTTGTTCTCTTGATGACTTTTGGATCTTCGGTGCCAAGTAATTCGTCTGCTGCGCAACAACAGCCTCAACTCGATCCGGCATGTCTCAGCGGGTGTCAACAACTACAGTTTCAATGTTTTGTTAACTCCCAGACGAACGCCGAACAGAAGAAGTGTCTCGCTGCTTATCGTCAATGCATCGCACATTGCCGTTAAAACCGGCAGTAAGCAAGAAGTCTGAAACCGCTTGACGCCCCCGCTTGGCGCTGCCCCTGGTGCCGGCCTTGCCGTTGTGCCCGACTTCGTGGAAAACAATACCCGCGACGTGCATGCATCACAACGAATGTTCAAGGCGCATCTTTGTTTCGACCTCTTTTCCTATCGCTCGCTCCGTTTCACAATCTTAATACCCGCAGTGGCCTAGCCTTCTATCTGAGGTTGCGCCGATGATCGGGAGGGACTATGTTTCATCAGCTACCTGAAGGAAAACACAATGCCCGACATGCTGGTAAATCTGCTCAAGCTGCCGTCGCTCGATCGATTGAATGACGACAGCATCAACATCCGGCGCGCTCAACCGTTTGAGATTACTCCGGTGCGCGAATTCATTTCACAGAACTTCTCCCTGGCTTGGGCCGATGAGATTTCGGTTGGCTTCGCCAATAAGCCGATCTCGGTTGTAATCGCGACCAGCGGTGGTCGCGTGATCGGCTTCGCTGGTTACGAGTGCACACGCAGAGCGTTCTTTGGTCCCACGGGCGTGAGGGAAAAAGAACGTGGTCGCGGCATCGGCACGGCACTCTTGATTGCGAGCCTGTGGGGCTTGCGCGAGCTGGGCTATGTTTATGCCATCATCGGCAGCGCCGGTCCGGCGGATTTTTATGAACGAACAGTTGGAGCGACCGTGATTCCTGATAGCGAACCGGGGATTTATGTGGATCTCTTGAAGTGAGTCCCGTTGAGGACGAAAGTTTATAGAACCGATTCTATTGTCGTGATTGACGATGAGCCTTTGATTA
This sequence comes from Blastocatellia bacterium, assembly GCA_033850605.1. Lineage (GTDB taxonomy): Bacteria > Acidobacteriota > Blastocatellia > Pyrinomonadales > Pyrinomonadaceae > UBA11740. Next base: position 1,345 of record JAWWPL010000140.1, read on the forward strand.
CGCGGGTGCTACAAACATTTCGTTCCTTAGGAGCGAACTTATCAATATGAACGAAGCACGCAACCTCGACGCCAATCTGAACAGCAGTTATAACTCACCTCGCCCGCCGGGCCCGAAGGGTGCGCCGATCATGGGCGTAATGCGCGACTTCAATCGCGATCAACTTAACTTCATCGAACATTGCCGCGACGAATATGGCGACGTCGTCTGGATGCGCTTCCTTTACGTGCCGGCCATTTTTCTTTATCACCCTGACGACGTTGAATACGTGCTGGTAACCAACGCGAAGAACTTCATCAAGTCGATGTCGCTGCGCTCAAATTTCTTTCAGCGGCTGGTGGGCAACGGTCTGCTGACCAGTCAGGGCGAAGAATGGAAACGCCAGCGCCGGCTGTCGCAACCGGCGTTTCATCGAGAGCGGGTGTCATCGTACGGCCAGGTTATGGCCGATTACACAACGCGCCTGACTGCGAATTGGAATGAAGGAGAGAACCGCGACATTCATCGCGACATGATGCGCTTGACACTGGAGATTGTAGTTCAGTGTTTGTTCAGCGCGGACGTTTCCAGCGACGTCGATCATGTCGGCGCAACCTTGAAAGAATTGGTAAAGCCATTCGCGGCACAGGCAACGCTTGGCTGGATTCTGAATAATCGTTTGCCTACGCCGGCACATCTGCGCTTTCACGCGCTGGCCAAAAAGATCGACAAGGTCGTGTACCGGATCATCTCAGAACGGCGCGCGACCGGCGCCGACAAAGGTGATTTGCTTTCCATGTTGCTCGCTGCTCGTGATGAAGACGGCAGCCAGATGAACGACCGGCAATTGCGCGACGAAGTAATGACGCTATTTCTTGCCGGACATGAAACGACCGCCCTGACGATGGCATGGACGTGGTATTTGCTCGGGACGCATCCCGAAGTCGAAAAGAAATTTCACGCGGAACTCGATGAAGTACTGGGCGGACGCTTGCCCGCGGCGGCGGATCTGCCACGCTTGAAATTCACGGAACAGATTGCCAAAGAATGCATGCGCTTGTACCCACCCGCGTATGCCCTGGGTCGCGAAGCGATTAACGAGTGCGAAATTGGCGGCTATCGCGTGCCGGCCGGGACCCAGGTGTTCATGTTTCAGTGGGCCACCCAAAGAGACTCGCGATTTTATGACGAGCCGAACGCCTTCCGTCCTGAGCGTTGGACTGAAGATTTTGTCGAGCAATTGCCGAAGTACGCTTACTTCCCCTTCGGCGGCGGGCCCAGAGTTTGCATCGGCGCATCGTTTGCGATGATGGAAATCATCCTTTGCCTGGCGGCGATTGGCCAAAGGTTTCGGCTGGAAATTGATCGCGAACACCCGGTGAGCATTTTTCCAGCGATGTCTTTGAGACCGAAGGATGGAATCAAGGTTGTGGTTAAGAGTCGATAGATTTGCTGGGAGCGCGGACGTCCCGTCCGCCCAGCGTGCGCACCACGCTCAATTTGTGCACGGGAAGTTCGCGCTTCGCGCTCAATGCGGACGTGACGTCCGCGCTCCCAGCATTCAGAGGCGCATTTCAATACTGAGATTTTCAACGAAGTAAGGAATGACGCGTGTTTACCGCGATCAGGCAACCATCGCATTCACCAGCAGCGCCCACTCTTCCAGCGTAAACGTCTCAGCGCGTCGCAAGGGCGGTATGCAGGCGTCGCACAAGACGATGCTGGCGCCGCCGAGCTTCTTTAACAACTCCTGGATATGAACGGGAGCATCACGCAGGTTGTTGAGAATTGTCTTGCGACGTTGCGCAAAGCCGGCGCTCACGACTTGCCACAACAGGGCTTCATCTTTTACTTCGACTGCGATTTTTGGACGGACGCGCAAACCCACCACCGTGCTCCAGACTTTGGGCACGGGTCGAAATGCCTGGGGAGCGACGTCGAATAGTTTTTCAGCTTCGCAATACGCCTCGACCAGGACTGAAAGATAACCGCGTTCAGTCTCGCCGGCTGCGGCCGTAATTCGATCGACAACCTCGCGTTGCAGCATCAGCGTCATTTCACTCAGGCAACTTCTCTGATCGATCAGTCTTTGCAGCACTGCGGTGGCGATATTGTAAGGAAGATTGGCGACCACGCGTGCTTTTGACGCAGGTGCAATCGCGGCGCAGAAATCTGTAGTTAAGGCGTCGCCTTCGACCAGATGAAAATTGGCGGCGCCGACAAATCTTTCGCGCAAAGACGGAACCAGATCCCGATCGAATTCGATGGCGACCAACCGTCCGGTCCGTTCCAACAGACGAGCAGTTAAGGCGCCGCTGCCGGGACCGATCTCAATAATCGTTTCATCTGGTCGAGGAGAGACCGCCGTGATGATCCGATCGACGACACCGCGATCGACGAGAAAGTTCTGACCGAATCGGCGCTTGGCGGTAGTCATACTCGTTGACCTCATCTGGTTTAGTGCTTCCTTAACACCCCGCAAGAGCGATCCACAAAATCACACGAAACTACACTAAACAAATAGAGTGAACCCCACAAAATGTTTCCGGTTCGTATTATTTGGTGGATCGTTTTTACGTCGCAAGCCGGTCTTTCAAGATTGGTCAGACTAACGTCCCACCGATTTGACCGGGTACCCGGTGATCTCGATGTCGGGGCCCCGGCGGTCGACGGAAACGTTCTCAAGTTGCCTGGCGTCGGCGATTTTTTCGGCGCCGTCTCCGCCAATCGCTGACGGCGCATCCTGACCGCCAATGATCATCGGCGCAATGAAGAAGGTAATCTTGTTCACCAAACCCGCGTCGAGAAGCAGCCCCGCCAGGATCGGCCCGCCTTCAACCAAAACACTTTGGATCGATCGCTGGCCCAGCTCTTCCAGCACGCTCGACAGTTCCAGTCTCGATCCTTCCTGGCTGATTACTTCCACGCCGCGTGATTGCAAAGCACTGACAATCTCAGGATCGGAATCTCCGTGCACAAATATTAATACGGGCGCAGCAGCGGTGGTCTGTGCCAGTTGCGATTCAGGCGACATGCGCAGGTATTGTTCAATCACCACGCGCACGAGGGGCCGCCGTCGAGTTTTGCCGGAGCGGTCAGTCAGCAAAGGATCATCTGCACCGACAGTACGTCCCCCTACCATGATGGCGTCGTACTGATGCCGCAGTTCATGTGCGCGCGCGCGCGCCTCGTCACTCGTGATCCAACGTGAATCGCCGGCGAACGTCGCCACCTTGCCGTCCAACGACACAGCCAGCTTCAGATGAACGAAGGGTCTCCTGGTGCGCATGAAATGAATGTAGGCTTCATTCAATCGCGCAGCTTCATCCGCCAACAGACCCGTGCTGACTTCGACGCCGGCTTTGCGCCGGTGAGAAAAGCCACGACCCGAAACCTTAGGGTTTGGATCTTCGATCGGCGCCACTAGTCGTTTTATTCCGGCCTTGATTAGCGCGTCGGTGCAAGGTTGGGTGCGGCCTTGATGCGCGTGCGGTTCCAGGGAAACGTATGCTGTAGCTCCCCGGGCTCTGTCGCCTGCCTGTTCCAGGGCAGTGGTCTCGGCATGTCTTATCTGTTCGAAGAGATAGAAGCCTTCGCCGGCGATCTCCCCGGCGCCATCGACGATCACTGTTCCTACCAAAGGCCCGGGACTAACCTGTCCGGCGCCTTGCGCGGCCAGTTCGAGCGCGCGAGTCATCATTTGACGGTCTGTGTCGGTCCGCTGTTTCACGATTTTTCCAGGCCGCAGAGCGGCGGGTGGTGCCCCATTTTGAAGCCCTCATGGGAGTTAAGACGATCCACGAAGCCACACGAAACTTTATTTCGTGCCCATTTTCGTGTGAATTCGTGGATCGTTTTTGCTCAGGGAAAGGCAACACGAAATCAAACTAGGGCACTACCGAGCGGCGCGATGTTCATAGCCCGCGCCTGGATCAATTCAGAGCGCGATGTACCAGCGCAGACAAAGGAGAGGAAGAGGCCATTGAGCTATAAACATTTCGGGCCTTCGGCACGAGACCGTTCCGCACTCATCCTTTGGAATAATTGGCTGGCCGACGCTCAATTGAAAAGACTATTCACGTATTGCTCAGGATCGAAAACAACCAGATCATCAACCTGCTCTCCGATGCCGGCATAGCGAATGGGCAGGCCCAGTTCTTTTGCGATCGCCACCGCGATACCGCCCTTTGCAGTGCCGTCGAGTTTGGTCAGCACAATTCCGGTTACACCGGCTACTTTCAGAAACTGTCGCGCCTGCTCGAGGCCATTTTGGCCCGTGACCGCATCGACCACCAGCAGCGTTTCGTGGGGCGCGCCTTCAACTTCGCGGCCTGCAACACGTTTCATCTTTTCCAATTCAGCCATCAGGTTCGACTTGTTATGCAATCGGCCCGCCGTATCCACGATCAGCACATCTGAGCCGCGCGCCTTCGCGGCCTTCATTGAATCGAACAGAACGGCCGCCGGATCGGTGCCCTGCTTTTGTTGAATCAAAGGGACGCCCGTCCGCTCGGCCCAGATGGCCAGCTGATCACTGGCGGCGGCGCGAAATGTATCCGCGGCGCAAATCAAAACGTCGTTGCCTTCGGCTTTAATTCGTTGCGCCAGCTTACCGATAGTAGTCGTCTTCCCGACGCCGTTAACACCAACTATCATCATCACATACGGGGCGATGTTTGCCGGCACGCTCGTTTCAGAGGCCACGCCCCCCTGCTCTGAAGCGTGGAGAATCGCAATCAGCTCAGACTTGATCGCGTGTTTCAACTTTTCGATATCGTCGATCTCTTTGCGACTGATTCCGCGGCGCACCGTCTCGAGCAGGTGCAGGGTAGTCGGCACTCCGATGTCGGCAGCGATCAAAGCCTCTTCCAGTTCATCCAGCAGGTCGGCGTCAATCTTTTTAGCGCCGGCAAAAACGGTATCGATCTTTTCAGACAGCGACTCGCGCGTCGCCGCGACGGCCCGGCGAAAACGGGCGGAGAGTTCCTGTTCCAGAGCGGCTTCCTGCGCCTGCAACTGCTCGATCGAGAGGTCGAGGCCGAGCACTGAAGTCTGCCATGGACTGCTGGAAGGACTCTGAGTTGAAGCTTGTTCAGCGGCGACCGCCGGGGCCAGTGGTCTTTCAAACTCAGTTTCAGTTCCGGATTGAGCTTCGGGTACCTGCTCGCTGGCGGCACGGCTCAAACCAAGCGAGACAAATTCATCCTTTTTCCTGCGCCAAAAGGCCATTAAGACTCCACTCTATCGATTGACTGTAAAAATTTGAACTTGATTATAAGCAGAAGCGGCACAACGCGACAAAAGCGACTGGCGGTGCGCTTGCTGGCTGGATGAGAAAGTGGTCCAACAGAGAGACATAAGAACGATCCACGAAATCACACGAATTCACTCGAACCGAACCGGTGGCTTGTGCCCTTTCGTGTGGTTTGGTGGATCGTATTACGACCGCCGTCTGCTCGAACTGCTGTTTCTAGCTCATGGCGATAACGGAATCGGGAGTGGGCGAGCCAGGTAGAACGGGCAAAGGACTGCTTGGGCGCTGCGATTGTTTTCGATTAACTCGGGTCACGCCCGGGCGAATTTTTCCGGCCTCGCACGCAGCAATGAAAGCCGCGACGACGCGCGCGTCATAGCGCGTGCCGACAAAACTCTTCAAGCGCGTCAGCGCTGATTCCAGATCCATGGCGCGCTGGTACGGCCGCTCTGTAGTCATTGCGTCAAACGTGTCGGCCACCGAGACTATGCGAGCTTGCATCGGGATTTGGTCGCCCTGCAGCCGTTGCGGGTAACCTTCGCCATTGATCATTTCGTGGTGCATGTACATGCCCGGAAGAAAATCGCGCATCGCCGGAATCTGCGACATGATCTTGTAGCCCTTCTGCGGATGCGTCTTCATGATCTCAAACTCTTCATCCGTGAGCGCCGAGGGTTTCTTCAAAACTCGATCGTCGATGCCAATCTTGCCGACGTCATGCAACAGCGCGCTGATCCGGATTCGTTCGATCTCATTTTCAGGCAGGTCCAGACCCTGGGCGACTGCAACTGAAAAACGTGAGACGCGTTCAGAATGGCCACGAGTGTAAGGGTCTTTGCCGTCGATCGCGGCGGCCAGGGCTTTCACGGTGCCCAGAAAGAGTTCATGGTTTTCGTCGGCCGAACGTTGCAGATCGCTGACAAAACTTTCTATTCGATCGGTCATCTGATTAAAGGATGCGCCCAAATCGCCCAGTTCGGTCAGGCCCAGGACCTCAACCCGCTGTGAAAAATCTCCGGCGGCAATGCGTTGGGCGCCGGCAGCCAACTCTCGCACCGGCCGCGTCAATTTCTCAGCGAAATAGAATCCGAAGAGCAATGCCAGCGTCGCCGCCAGCAAGCTGATGAATAGTGTCTGAGTCCGCATTTCGCTTACCGAAACCAGGGCTGCTCCTTCGTCCTGAATCGCAATGACTCCAAGCAGAGAGTTTTGATCAAGTTCCACCGTGGCGTAAGAACCCAGCATAGGCGTCGACCGGCCATCGCGATCGAGCGTAAACGGCGCCAAAGCGGATTGCACCTGGGCACCCGTCTCTAACCAATCTTGCACGACTTTCAAATCGGTCATCGGACGTTCAGAAAATGCTATCGAGGCGTCGGGATGCGCCACGGCCCTGCCGTTCTGGTCAACGACGAACACTACCGGCAAACCAGCATCCAATAATTCGCGGGCGCTCTTTGAAGATGATTGCTGAACTGCTTTGAAGACTTCCTGAAAAGAAACAACAGCCACGACTGCCGCTACGATTTCATCACCGTTCATCACCGGCGCCGCGATGGTTAGCCCCATCTCCTGGCCGGAACGAATGATTTGCGGCCGGCTGATGATTACTCCGCGTCCACTCATGCGCGCCAGCACGTCGCCTATCCTGTGGTCGAGTTCGTCTCGCTTAATTAAATCCGACTGAAATGCGCGATGCGCCTCGCCTTTGACCGGACAGATCGCCAGCGCGATCAGATTTGGATCATCCTGCAAAGTTCGTTGAAGACGGACGTCGTAACCGGCATCGCTGAGCGAGCGAATACCGCCGGCGATCTCAAAGGCCCGCGCGACTCCGCTCACTACGTCACGATAACGTTGTCCATACAGTTCGATTTGTCGGGCCTTGTCCCGTACCAACTGGGCCTGGTAACGTCCTTCGACCGCGCGCAATTCTTCAGCGGTGCGACTGGACAGCAGGGTACCTGCCAGCGCCAGCGGCAAAAGGCCGACCAGCAGCAGCACTGCCAGGACGACATAAAGAAGACGAACTCTTTTTAGGGCTTCCAACACTGAAAGTTTGGGAAAGTGAAGAACAACAGAGGCGAGACCCGGTTGTTGCCAGCGGGCACGACCCGACTCGAATGGCCGCCGCCTAAGGTAGAGTAGTTTGTCAGCGTCTCACTGTCAACAGCTTTGGCTCGTTTTTAACTGCTGAAATACTTAAGTTAAGCGGCAAGTATGTAGCGCAGGATGCCAGCATGCGCAGATCAAGAGGCTGAACGAGTGGAAACTGATCTTCTTAACCAGGGCAAACCTTTCGTGCGATACTTTTGCCGACTTGAGACCGCAGGACGGCGTCTAAAGGATTGACCGCGCGAGTTGTTGCGCGACATTTGGATGCGGCCTCGCGGCCGGGACGCGAGCACGAACCAGGTGGATTTAGCCACAAACGACGAGCAAATGGTGCAACGCGCCTTGTCGGGAGATCCCGAGGCGTTCGGAGAGATCGTGCGCCGTTGGGAGCGTCGAATCTTCGCCTTAGCCTACGGAATGCTGGGCCGCGAAGAAGATGCGCGGGATGCGACCCAGGAGACTTTTCTGGCCGCGTTTCGCAATCTGCGTGGTTTTCGTGGCGACGCCAAGGTTTCATCGTGGCTCCATCGCATTGCCGTCAACCAGTGCATTACCCGGCAGCGCCGCGCGAAAGTGCGCGGCGAAACAGGTCTGGAAGACGAAGCTGAAAGGAACGCCGCCGTATTTGCCTTGCCGCTGGATGCATCGCCGGCGCGGACAGCAGAAAAGATCGAGCGCAGCGCGGCGGTTAGACGAGCGGTCGGTTCACTGCCACCGGATTTACGACAGGTAATAGTGATGAAGGAGTTTGAAGAGCTAACGTTCCAGCAAATCTCAGAAGCACTTGAACTGCCTCTGAGCACAGTCAAGAGCCGGCTCTACACAGCGCTGAGGCAATTGCAGATGCGCCTGCAGAAATTCGGCGAGTAGTTTATGCGAATTGAATCGCGATAAGAGGTAGTTGAAATGCCAAACGTGCCAAAGGTGCCAAAGGTGCCAAACGTCAACGAACGGCCCATTTGTCATCGAGCCGAAGATCTGGTCACTTATCTTTATGGCGAAGCCAGTGAGGCTGACGCCAAAGACTTTGCTGTCCACCTGCAACAGTGTGACGCCTGCCGGGGTGAGTTTAGTGTCTTCCAACAGGTGCATGATTCGATTTTGGTCTGGCGCAATGAGGCGTTGGGGTCAGCGTTCAGCCCTGCGATACTGGCGTCGGAAAGCACTGTCGAATTAACGCAAGTTGTCCAGCACGAGCGAAAACTTACGGCCCTCGGCGCGTTGCGCGAATTTTTTAGCGTGTCGCCGCCTTGGTTGCGTGCCGCAACGGCGTTCGCAGCGTTGCTCCTTTGTGGGCTCTGTGGTTTTGCCCTGCTGACAATTTCACGTTCGTGGAACGGGCCCGTCCAGTTGGCTGCTGGAGAACCGTCGAAAGTCGCGGATCCGAACAGGGAACCAAAATATACTCAGCAAGATGTCGATAACGCGGTACAAAAGCGCGTTGAAGAGATTGCGCGACTCAAGAGTGAGGAAGCTTCGCCAAAGCCCAAAGAGATGTCGGCGATTAAGACGCGGAGCGGAGACAGAAGCCGAGATCAACTCGCAGCTAATCCGGTCCAGCCGAAAACTCCCCGAACCCGGGGATTGAGTCGACGAGAGCGCGAGCAGTTGGCAAAGGATCTGCGGTTGATTCCCAGAGACGAGGATGAGTTACCTTTTGTATTGTCAGACGAGCCTAATCAGTAGCGCTCTTTCGGAAAAACCCGAAAGCCCCCGAGAGCAAGGATGGTGGAATCATGAATCAAGAAACAAGATTACGTAGCAATTGGATTTTCTGCGCGGCGATCCTGCTGTTATCAGTCGCCGGCCTGCAAGTCCGCGCGCAAGACCCTACGGTGCAGAATCCAATCAACCCGGCACAGGCTCAAGCGCAAACGAGTCAGACTCCGGACTTTGCGCAGCTGAATCTATCGCCCGATCAAATACAAAAAATCCGCGCCATCAACGCGGAGCTCAAAGATCAGCGGCAAGCAGCAGGAATGAAACTGCGTCAGGCTCAGCGGGCGCTGGCAGAAGCCGTCGAATCTCCGACTCCCAACGAAACTTTAATCGATCAGCGTTCGCACGAACTGGCTGATGCTCAAGCGGCGACGATTCGTTTGCGCTCGCTGGCTGAGTCGCGGATTCTGCAAGTAATGACGCCTGAGCAGCGCATCAGGCTGAGAGAAATGCGTCAACAGAATCAGGCCTTGCGACGCCAAGCCAATCAACAGCAACTTCCCGGAAGAGTGCTGCGTCAGCGCCGGCAGGGTCTCCAGCGCAACGCGAATGTGGCGCCGGCCCAGCCTGGTCAGCGAAAACTCCAGCGACAGGCGCCCGAACGTTAATACCGTTGCTCCAGTAGGACTTGCCGAGCCGGCTCCGGAACCACGGAGCCGGCTTTTTTCTGCTGGTCGCAATTAGCCGGGACGCGTTTAAACCTTGACGCAAACGGTTGGTTTTGCGCATTATAGGCCGCTCTATTGAAATTGGTTCGCATCGCGGTGACTGCTCTCGAGCAGTCTTTGAAGCCACCCTATGCGCCCGTCTGCTCGTTTATTTAATCCTCGAACAAGCAGCGGCGGCCGCGGCCAGCGAGCAGCCTTCTTAACGTCGCCGGGTTTCGAATGAACATCGTCACGCGTCTGATACTGGAACTGCAGGAAATGTCCCTGCTCGCCGGGCGAGCCGCGCGCGGCTTGTTCCGGAAGCCTCATTATATTCCTGAGGCGATCGCGCAGATGGACAGCGTCGGCGTCGGCTCGTTGACGATTATTATTCTCACCGGCTTCTTTACGGGGGC
>JAWWPL010000164.1:0-3370 GCA_033850605.1 Blastocatellia bacterium
GTGTCGACATAGCCAGGGCAAATCGCGTTCACGGTAATGCCACTCGCGCCAATTTCCAGAGCCAGTGATCGCGTCAAGCCAAGCACGCCGTGCTTTGACGCGGAATAGGCCGAAATGTATGGCGCGCCCGTCTTCCCGGCAATTGAAGCGATATTAATGACGCGACCCCATCCGCGCTCGATCATTGCGGGCAACGCGAGACTCGTGCAACGAAACGTTCCGCTCAGGTTTACCTCGAGATGGCGTTGCCACATTGCCTCATCGGTTTTTACGAACGGAGAAGTCTCAGCGATGCCTGCGTTGTTCACGAGTATGTCAGGTCCGCCGCCGAACTGCTCATCCGCATGGGCGAAGGCACGGTTCACACTGTCCGCGTCGGCGACATCACATTCAATTGCCAGCGTCTCTACCCCGCACTCGCACGCAATTTCTTCGGCCACGCTTTCGATCTGGGCGCGCGTGCGCGCAGCCAGGGCTATCGACGCGCCTTCGCGGGCGAAAGCCAGTGCGATAGCGCGTCCAATGCCGCGTCCGCCGCCGGTGATTAGAGCCAGTCGATTCTCGAGTTTCATAAGCTTGACGATGGACTCCCGAAATGAAGTCAGTACCACCTGCGTGAGCGGGTGGGCCAAAGCGCAAACACCCTAATTGAGTGATTGATCCCACCCGCTCACGCGGGTGGTACTGACCTCATACTCAGCGCGTCGTCGCTTGCCACGCCTTCAAACCTATCGTCCGGTAAATATCGGGGGCCGCTTTTCGATGAAGGCGCGCACACCTTCGCGGCCATCCTCGGATTCAAAACATCGCACCTGGGCCTCGACTTCATATTGAAGCATCTTCTCCAAAGTGTCGTGCTCTCCCGCATAGACCGCGTGTTTCGCGGCCGCGATCGACACCGCCGGTCCTTCGCGTAGACGTTCGGCCAGCTTTTGTGTCTCTGCTTCCAGTTCTTCCGGCGCCACCACGCGATTCAACAGGCCCAGACGAAATGCCTCGTTGGCGTCTATCGTGTCTCCCAAAAAGAAGAGCTCGCAGGCGATGTTCGAAGTAACCATGCGGGGCAGAAAATATGTCCCGCCCCAATCCGGATGAAAACCCAGCTTTACGAAAGACTGGCTGAATGTCGCGGTTTGCGACGCAATGCGCAGATCGCAGGAGAGCGCCAGATTGAATCCAGCGCCTGACGCCGGCCCTTCGATGGAAGCGATTACCGGTTTCGTCATTTGCCGGATTGCCAGAATCACGCGACGGGCCGCGCCCAGAATACGCGAGAACTCCTCGGCGTCATGGCGTTCGAGCATTTCCGCCATGAATTGAACGTCGCCGCCGGCACAGAACGCCCGTCCCTCACCTTTGATCACAACCACTCGCACGTGCGGATCGCTGCCGGCTTCTTCCAAAGCCTCGGCGAGATCGCGGCGCATGTGACCGACAAATGCGTTAAGTCGATCCGGCCGGTTGAGCGTGATGGTCACGATGCCGTCGGCTTCGGTTACTTTGATCTGTTCATCGTCCATAAGTATTGTTTGGAGTTCCGCCTTTAGGCCGCTCCTAAATCAGCAGAGGCCGCCTGAAGGCGGAACTCCAAACTAAGTCACTTTCCTTTGAATTCAGCCTTGCGCTTATCGGCGTATGCTGCCAAGCCTTCCTTAGCGTCTTCGGACTGGAACAGTTGCTGTTGTAATTCACGTTCCAGAGCCAGCCCTGATTCGAAGGGAATCTCGGCGCCGGTTTGCACGGCTCGCTTGATGCGGCCTACGGCGCGCGTGGCTTTGTTCGGGGTGGTGAACTGGCGCGCGTAATTCATTGCCTGCTCGATAAACTCGCCGCCGTTTTCAGCCTCGTAAATCTGATTGATAAGTCCGAGCTCCAGTCCCTTCTCGAAACTAAACAGTTCTCCGGTGGCCATCAACTCAATCGCGCGCGACTTGCCCACCGCTCGGGCCAGACGTTGCGTCCCGCCGGTGCCCGGTAGCACGCCCAGGGTAACCTCCGGCAAACCCATTTTGCCGGCGTCGCGGCGGGCGATGCGAATATCCGCGGCCATTGCCACTTCCAACCCGCCGCCTACACAGTGACCGTTGATAGCGGCGATTACCAGCTTCGGCGTTTGCTCTAGGCGATTCAGGGTTTCGTTCGCATGCAGACAGAAATAGTATTTGAATTCCGGCGTGACGTTGGCCAGCATGCTGATATTAGCGCCCGCGCAGAAAAACTTTTCACCGCTCCCGGTAATCACAACCACTTCGACGCCCTCGTCCATGCGGGCTTGAAGAATATAAGCGTCGATCTGCTGCATCATGTCATAGGAATAAGTATTCGCCGGCGGATCGTTGAGGGTCAGCACCGCTACGCGCCGATCGACACGATAGTCTACGAGATTCGGTTTAGGGTCGGTCGTCTGAAATTGAGTTGCCATTGATTCTAGTTTTCGGTATTGCCCTGGTTTGATTTCGGGTTGACTTTCCCTCAGCAAAAACGATCTACGAAATCACACGAAATGGGCACGAAATAACGTTTCGTGTGGCTTCGTGGATCGTCTTAACTCCCATGAGGGTTTCAAAACAGGGCACCACCTGGTTTTCCAGCCATCATGCACTTCGCCAGATGTTAACCTTCTCTGCTTGTTCAGCGCCTCCCTGAACCGTGGCGCGCTCTGCCTGCGAAAGAAAACCTGACAGGAACAGCCGGGTAATATTATCCACCAGTTGACTGACAGACAACTTACCGCGGGGATCGTACCAGTTATAGATCCAGTTCATCATACCGAACAACGCGTAAGTCGCGACCGTTACCTCGACCGGCCGGGCCGTTTTCCTGGTCGTTCCATTGCGGCGGGGCGTGCGCCCGGCACCAACCGCAGCCTGCTGCACCTCGGAGAGGATCTTGTGGGCCGTGCGCGTGTATTGGCGCTTTCGGGTTGAGACGTGCTCATGCAACTCACCGGCAAGCGACTCAGCCTCGTGCGACAGGACCTTCATCTCAGCCATGTTGGCGGCAAAGAACGAAAGGTGATTGTCGATAAAGATACGCAGCCGCGCTATCGGATCTGACTCGCTCTGCAGACGTTCTTCCAGCCGTTGCAGGACGCGACCGAAACAATGATCCTGAATTAGAAATAGTAGTTCTTCTTTCGATTTGCAGTAATGATAAAGTCCGGCAAGGCTGATTCCTGTTGCCCGCGAAATGTCGCGCATCGAAGTCGAGTGATAACTCTTTTCGGCGAAGATGCGAGCCGATGCGCGCAGGATCAATTCCAGCTTTTGATCGTAACGCGACGGATCTGTTTTGACATTAGTGGTCATCTTGTTGCTGGGAGCGCGGACGTCCCCGTCCGCACAGCGTGCGCAGCACGCTCTGATTTCCA
>JAWWPL010000217.1:0-3738 GCA_033850605.1 Blastocatellia bacterium
TCTTACAAGGCCAAAAATACGATCCACGAAATCACACGAAACGGTACGAAAGAAAATGCATCCCGCTAGACGCTCATGAGCTCATGTTCTTTGGACTTTGAGAGATCATCGATCTTCGAGATGTATGTGTCGGTCAGTTTTTGCACCTCGTCCAACCCGTCGCGTTCAGCATCCTCGGAAATCGCTTTGTCCTTCAGCATTTTTTTTAACTTATCGTTCTCGTCGCGGCGGATGTTACGGATAGCCGTGCGATGTTCTTCGGCGATCTCGTGGACCTGCTTGGCCAACTGCTTACGCCGTTCTTCGGTGAGCGGTGGAATTGGGATCCGCACCAGCTTGCCGTCGTTCGATGGGTTCAAACCCAGATCGGCAGCTCGTATGGCTTTTTCAATATTGGCGACTTGCGTCTGATCCCACGGCTGCACCGTAAGCATCTGCGGCTCTGGAGCATGCACTGATGCCATCTGATTTAAAGGTGTGGGAGTTCCGTAATAGTCGACCATGACAGTATCAAGCAAGCTTACTGCTGCCCGTCCAGTGCGCACAGTGGCCAGCTTGCGGCGCACGTCGTCGATGGCCGCTTCCATGCGCGGCTTGGTTTCTTTGATGACGTCTTTTTCGCTCATGACGAACTCCGTAAAAGAGCGGCCCGGGCGCATCGCCCATGAGTCACGCGCAAGATGCGTGGGCCGGCCCGAAATCGTAAACCGTTAAATCGTGAGTGGCCAAAACGGCGGCTCAATAACAGTCTTGAATGAACCGAAAGACTCAGTTGCAGGCATGGCTTACCCGCGTTCCGATACCAGAGCCGCTGGTGACAACCCGGGCGATGTTCCCGGGCTTTCGCATGTTAAAGACAATAATGGGGAGGTCGTTATCCATACAAAGCGAGATCGCCGAAGCGTCCATTACCTTGAGCTGTTTTTCCAGGACTTCCATGAAGGTAATGCATTCGAACCGAGTGGCGGTCGGATCGATCATGGGATCCGCTGAATAGATTCCATCGACCTTGGTGGCCTTCAGAATGACGTCCGCTTTGATCTCTGCCGCGCGCAATGCCGCCGCCGAATCAGTAGAGAAAAAGGGATTGCCGGTTCCGGCGGCGAAGATTACGATCCGCCCTTTCTCGAGGTGACGAATCGCGCGACGGCGAATGAAAGGTTCCGCCAATTGCGGAATATCTATCGCCGAAAGCACCCGAGTTTGAATCCCCGTCTTCTCCAGGGCGTCCTGCAAGACCACGGCGTTCATTACGGTCGCAAGCATGCCGATGTAGTCAGCAGCCGAGCGATCCATATTTCCGGCGCTTTTTGACAGGCCACGAAATATGTTGCCGCCACCCACCACAACCGCGACCTGAATTCCGAGATCATGCACCTGCTTAATCTCGTCGGCCACGGCCAGCGCCACGTTCACGTCGATACCGAAGGTCTGCTGGCCCATCAGGGCTTCTCCGGAAATCTTCAAAAGCACGCGACCGTAGGCTGGGGAATCTTGAGTTACAACGCTCATCTGGTTCCAAGTACGGAGTTAACTCCCCGCAAGCTTTGCTACTTCATCACCAAAGTCATCGTCACGCTTGCTCAAGCCTTCACCCATCTTGTAGCGGGCGAATCTTCTGATTGTGATCGTTTCGCCCGTTTGGGCGACTTTCTCGGTGACCAACTCGCCGACGGTTTTGGCGGGATCTTTGATAAACGGCTGGTCGAGCAAAACAAACTCTTCATAGAATTTGTTAAGCCGGCCCTCGACGATTCTGTCAATGACCTGATCTGGCTTGCTCGCGTTCTTAGGATCGTTTTTGGCCTGGTTGCGAGCGATCTCGCGCTCTTTATCCAGCGTTTCCGAGGTCACCTCTTCACGTGAGATGTGCCGCGGCTCCGCGGCAGCGATGTGCATGGCGATGTCTTTCACCAACTGCTGAAACTCTGCACTGCGCGCGGCGAAGTCTGTCTCGCAGTTTACTTCGACCAGCACGCCTACCTTGCCGCCCATGTGAATGTAGGATCCGACGACGCCCTCAGCGGCGACGCGGCCTTCTTTCTTCTTGGCTGAGGCCAGACCCCGCTCACGCAGGAGTTCAATCGCTCGCTCTTCATTGCCTTCGGCTTCGGTGATGGCCTTCTTACAATCCATCATCCCGGCGCCGGTTTTTTCGCGCAGTGCCTTAATCGCAGCTGCGTTTATTTCTGCCATGATTCCTTATTTCTCCTGATTCAGTGGCACAGACTTAAGTCTGTGTTGGCTCCGCCGGAAATACACAGATTGAAGTTTGCGCCACTTCATGAAAAGGCGCAGCCCGGCGGATTCCCGCTATTGAGGCTGCGCTCGCCGATGAATTGAAAATTACGCTGAATTCTAACTGGCGGCGACGACCTCCGCACTCTCGTTTTCAGGCTCATCCTGCGGCACATCGCCGCTTGTTTGCGCATTGGTGTCTTGAGCGCTGAGTTCCAACGGCGCCGCTGCTGCAGCTGCCTGGTGCGGCTCGCTAACGGCCGGTGCGACCGCCGGCGCCGTGGCACTTTCGCCAGATTCGGCTGATGCAGGAGCTGACGCTTCAGGTCTTGCTCCTGCCGGTGGTTCGTCAGCTGAAGCGCCGCCCTCAGTCAACATCTGCTGTCCCTCGAGCACTGCATCCGCGATCCGCGAGGCGAACAGACGGACGGCGCGCAGGGCGTCATCGTTGCCGGGAATCACATAATCGATTCCTTCCGGTGAGCAATTCGTATCGACGACCGCAATGACCGGAATACCGAGTTTGTTTGCTTCGGCGACGGCGATCTCTTCCTTGCGCACGTCAATGACGAAAACCAGGTCGGGTAGACGATTCATCGACTTGATACCCGAGAGCACCTTTTCCAGGCTTTGCCGTTCGCGATCGAGTTTAATGCGCTCTTTCTTGGTCAGCTTCTCGTAACGGCCGTCGGTCTGCATCACATCGAGATCCTTGAGCCGCTTGATCGATTTTTGCACCGTCTGAAAATTTGTCAGCAGGCCGCCCAGCCAGCGTTGGTTCACATAGTACTGTCCTGAGCGTTCGGCTTCTTCACGTACCGCATCCTGCGCCTGGCGCTTAGTGCCTACGAAGAGCACAGTCTTGCCGCGATCTTCAGCAACCATGTTGGCCACGGCCTGAAGCGCTTCGCGAAACATCTTCTGCGTTTTTTGGAGATCGATAATGTAAATGCCGTTGCGCTCTCCGAAAATGTACTCTTTCATTTTCGGATTCCAACGACGCACCTGGTGGCCAAAATGAACTCCGGCCTCCAGCAATTCTTTCATCGTAACCGTAACCAAAAAGCTTTCTCCTTTATGTCAATTGGTTTGTGTACTCGCCGCGACTTGTGCTTTCGCCGTGAAAGCAACCAACTGGAATCGCGACAATGGATTCAAATCATTTCCGATTCTTGATTGCCGGTTGAAAACTCAACTGATTCGCAAGACCGCCAATCAAAAATCGGCAATTGGCAATCGGCAATGTCTCTATCTCTTCGAGAACTGGAAGCGCTTGCGCGCACCCTTTTGTCCGTACTTCTTGCGTTCCTTAATGCGCGGATCGCGGGTCACCAGGCCAGCCTGCTTCAAAGCCGGTCGCAGGTCCGCGTTATACAACATCAAAGCGCGAGTGATGCCGTGGCGAATTGCACCGGCCTGGCCCGAGGGGCCGCCGCCCGCCACGTTGACCAGAACGTCAAACTTGCTGCCCGTTTCAGTCAGATTAAACGGCTGGCGAAT
>JAWWPL010000193.1:0-4076 GCA_033850605.1 Blastocatellia bacterium
GTATGTCCTCAAATTCTGACATGAAGTGGACCTGGGAGCCTCGCTCCAGAATGTTCACTCCCTTCTTGGTAGCAATTACCGGATCGCCGTCGAAGTAAGCCGCACGTTGTTCGAATTCGGTGAAGTCCTCGACCGTCTTGAGCGCTCTCTGTGATCCAAACAACCTTTGAATATTCACTCCGCGCAAAGACGTTGTTTCAATTCGCCGCCGATTTTCCTGGGGACGGATGTCGCCAACTTCATGGAAGGCTCCCGAGGTGTGCCCGTTGACATGGCAATCGAAGCAGGCGACACCAAGCATGCCGTCCGGTCTTTCTGTTTTCCGATCGGCCGTGGCGTTGAACTGCTGCTGTGGGAACTGAGTCACGAGCAAACGCAAACCCTCGAGCTGTTTGGGGTTGAGAATGCCATTGAAGAGATCATAGTAGTTATTAACTGTGATTAGCTGACCTTTCGAAACATCGCCGAGATCTCTCCGAGTGGTTAGAAACATTGCCGCCGGAAATTCCGGCAGAAACTGGTCTGGCAGATCGAAGTCCATATCAAACCGTTGCAGCCGCGCCAGGACTTTGATCTCTGTCTGCGGAAAGACCATGCCGCCGACCGGATGATTCACGTGCGGCAGAGGCAAGTACGGAAATACGCCTTTATCTCTAATCTCATCTGGTGACATGCGACCAAGCTGCTCCCAGGTCACGCCATTCTTTAGTCTTGCCGTTGGACCAACCGGGATAGGCTTGCCGCGGGTCATGCGGACATTCTCGTCAACGTGCCGGCTGAGGTTGTAACGCTCCTCTAGAAGTCGTTGGTGCGCCGCCATCACACCGGCCTTATTTGCTTTGTCTCTACCGCGCACGACGTCGAATGGTTCTTCGTTAACAGACATATAAGAAGAAGGTTGTTGACCGCTCGACTGTGGCTTCTGAGCAACGGTATGTGGACTGACAAGAATCAACGAGACACAGATCGTCGCGAGGACGGCCACTAACACCAGCTGAATGCGTCTTGAAGTCTTCATTGGTTTGCTCCTATCTCTATTGAATTGGGGCAGCCGTTTTGCACAACCTACCCGGCGTTATCGTTCAATGATTGAGGCACTGCGAGTAAACGCTTGTCGCGCACCACCGCTGACTGCCACTTCTTGCTTCTCTCGCCTTAACCAAGTGAGCGGAAGAGCTGTGATTCGGCTTAGAGCAAACCGCTTGCCACTCATCCGGGAGCCGTTACGATCAGTCGAATCCTTTTGGAGAAGCAGAAAAAGCAGGGAAAGGAGTGACAACACCCGATGTGACGCCAGCGGTCACATTTCAACACGTGGCAAGTTATGGTCGCGCACCCAGTTCTCTTTCGGAATAATGTAGTACAGGCTGCCAGCCTGTACCCTGGAACAAAGCACAGGCTGGCAGCCTGTGCTACATGGCGGTCTCTTCGGTTTGCATGTCCCAGGAAATTGTGGAACAGCGGATGCTCTGACCTCGGAAGGGGACAAGAAAGATGCAAACACGACAATTGGGAAACACGGACTTATTTATCACGCCGCTGGGTTTTGGTAGCTGGGCTGCAGGTGGCGGCGGCTGGCAATTCGGCTGGGGCCCTCAGGACGATCGCGAATCGATCTCAGCTATTAATCGCGCACTTGAAAGCGGCATCAACTGGATCGATACCGCGGCAGTTTACGGCCTGGGTCATTCCGAAGAGGTCGTCGGTCGAGCCGTTAAGGGGCGCGCTGAACGGCCTTACATTTTTTCGAAGTGCTCGATGATCTGGGATGAGAAAGGCAACATCAGTCACAGCCTGAAGCGCGATTCAATACGGCGTGAAGTCGAGAATAGCCTGCGCCGGCTGCAGGTTGAGGCGATCGATCTTTACCAAATTCACTGGCCCGAGCCCGTAGCTGATATCGAAGAGGGCTGGAGTACGCTTTCTGATCTCAAGCGCGAGGGCAAGGTTCGCTACATTGGCGTGTCAAACTTCAATGTAAATCAGTTACAGCGCGCGATGTACCTCGACCGGGTTGACACACTTCAACCGCCCTACTCGCTGATCCATCGGGACGTCGAAGATGAAATTCTGCCTTTCTGCGAAAGCAACGGCATAGGCGTCATCGTGTACTCGCCGATGATGTCCGGCCTTCTCAGCGGAAAAATGACGCGCGAACGGATCAATGATTTTCCCGCAGACGATTGGCGCAAGCATAATTCCGAGTTTCAGGAACCACGGCTGTACCGAAACCTCTGGCTCGCCGAGTTGTTGAAAAATATCGGCAGGCATCACGGCCTGTCGGCGGGAGAGGTGGCTATTGCGTGGACGCTACGATTATCTGCTGTGACCGGGGCAATAGTGGGCGGAAGAAACCCCAGCCAGGTCGACGGGATTGTGAACGCCGCAGACTTTCAATTGAGCGAAGACGAGATTGACGGGATCGATAGGTTCGCGCGAGCGAATGTTTGGGTGAGGTCAGAGGCCGCAGCCTAGCGGCTTGGTCATGATCACTCAAGCTATTCAAGGATGACCTGTCCACAGATTACGCAGCGCGGTTTACGCCGCAAACAAATCGGATTCAAGTTGAGTCGTTAGACAATCAACGACAAAAATAGCTGACTGGACAGAGCTTCCTTCCAGCCGTAAGTCCTCACTCCGCAGGAGTGAAAATATTTATAGAACCGAGCAAGACAAAGATGAGGCGCCGTCCGGGATTAAGGGTGGCTCTGGGCTATGAACATTTCACCCCTTCGAGGCTTTGCCTCAAATTAAAATAGCAGTTATTTGGCAGCGGGAAGTCTCAGTGATGTCCCAAAGGGACTGCGGCCTCCAGCCCAGGGTTGCCGCTTCGGCTACCTTGGGAAACTAGTAAGAAAAGAAATTTCAACCGCAACGCGGTTGCGTCATTTTCTCCAAGAAGAATGCATCAAGCAGACGCAAACCGCGTCGCGGTTGAGGACAATAATCCGGGTTCCGAAGAGTGCAATATCAAACGCAGACGTGTCGCGCGTTTATTTGCGAATATTCCGCACTGCTTCTTCGCTCTCTTGTGTCTCTACGGTGAATCATTAGGTTCACAAACATCACCACCGAGAACGCCGAGGTGGCGCAGAGAATTTCAAAATACGACACCGCCACGTGAAAATAAGCGGCCTTGCGCTCCTCACCCAGTTTGGAGTAGCAAGGCCACCTATCTGAACACAGGTCCGAAGCCTGTGTCCTTCCCGTGCGCGCTAATTTTCTTTATTGCGCGCTGTCGCCGCTATTTACAATCGTCGCTTGAGTGTTGCCCTTAAACACGACGGTTAACAGAACCGCATTGGTCGAGTCCTCTGCGTGCCGCGTTACGTAAACGGCGCGATCTCGCTCCTCGCGCTTCTCAAGTTGGGCCGGCGCCCGGGCAACGACCCTCCGATCTTTGACGATCGAGAGTTCATTGGTTTGATCGTCGAACACCGCCTCATAGGTCCCTTCTTTGATCATCGTGCCGTTTAGCACGACGTCCTGCGAAAAGGTCACCATCTTCTTGATTGGCTTCGCAAAGGCGACGCCGCCGGCGATCGCTCCAACCAAAACCATTCCCACCAACTGATTTGCAAGTTTTATCATAGCTATCTCCTTTTTCGTTATGTCGTTTCTGCAAACCCTAAAACTGCGCTCTGCAAGAAACTGACTGATGACTATTTGCTAATACAATTCGCTTGCCACAGTTGCTGATTAGAAAAAGAGACTGCTCTCTACGAGCCTGCGAAGCAGACGGACGCATAAAGCCTGGCCGTAGCGAAGGCTTTGCGAGCGAAGTCCCAGGTTAGAAGCTTGTTGGAATCCCAGCCCGCAGCGAATCGAATGGCCAAATATCACCGTCTGGCTATAGGTGGTCATCAGTGGGCAGCAGAAGTAACTCTGGAAAAAGACTCACTCTCATAACGTTTCAATCAATCCTCTCGTTTTACTCCAGTTTGGCCAACTCTCTCGATTTCTGGGCCACGGCACAGTGAGTGCAGTTGCCGGAAGAAAATTGAATGTGCTCTTGCTGATTCAAGACGAAGGGCACGGAGAGGGATTAGACATGACAAGTTTTCGTAACCACCGAG
>JAWWPL010000200.1:0-2969 GCA_033850605.1 Blastocatellia bacterium
TAAAGATAATGATTAGCAACAACATTGGATTCACACTCGCGTCAAACTCTAATATTCAGAATCTTCTTGATCGTGACTATGCCGAGAAGCTGCAATACCGCAGCGATGCCAAGGATAAAGTGACCACGCTGGTCGTGGAGAAGCAGGCTCATATAGTCCGGATTGAGGGCCGTCATTAGAAGAACAATACCGATCGGTAATCCACAAAGAATCCACGCCGAACCGCGCGCGCTGGTGGTCATAGTGCGGAAGTCTTCCATCAGCTTGAACCGCTCGCGCACCGTTTGCCCCACCTTCTCAAGAATTTCGGCCAGGTTCCCGCCCGTCTCGCGTTGAATATTCATTGCCGTCACGCAGAGGCGCAGGTCCAGCAATGGAACTCGCTCTGTCAGGCGGTCCAGTGCGGCTTTTGTCGTCAGGCCAAGTCTCTGCTCTTCAAAGGTAATGCGAAACTCCATTGCGATCGGGTCGGGCATCTCTGAAGCAACCTGATTCAGAGATTCGGAGAACGCATGCCCAACAGCAAGCGAACGCCCCAAGAGGTCCAGGGTGTCTGGTAGCTGCGCATTAAATTTTATGAGCCGCTTCTTGCGCTTGAGCGAGACATGCAGGAGGGGCAGAGCAGCCGCCGGAATTGCTAAGAACAGTGCGAACACAAAACTCACCACCGTATAAGCTGCCATCCAGGCCATCAGCCCGGCCAGAAACGAGAAGGCCAGCAGACGGCTGACAGTGATCCGAACGTCGGCTTGCCTGATCATGCGGTCCAGGCTCTTGATGAAATCGATGGAGGAGAGCAGCCGGTTGATGACCGGATGGCCACCGATCGAATCGTCGCGAGATATTTGTATCTCGCCATCAGCGGAACGCAAACCCCGCAAGGCATCGGCGACGCGCTGCTGCAATCGTTCCTGCCGCGCATCAGACTTGCGCGACGCTACCAGGAAGAGCGTATAGACCAGAAACAGGAAGAAGAGAAATACAGTAGTTGATATTAACATCTGGGGCTAAATCCTTTTTGGAGTACGGCGACTTGTCGCCGATTTGTTATCTCTGGCTTTGTGGTCTCCGGATTTTATTGAGCCTCTTTGCACCGAGGCAAAAGCGGCGACAAGTCGCCGCACTCAAATTTTGTTTTCCTAAAAGAAAGCAGGGAGTACCATCCCGTACTGTTTAAGACGTTCGGCGAAACGGGGTCGAACACCGCTGGCCTGGAAGTGGCCCATAACCGTCCCGGTCGCGTCAACGCCGGTCTGCTCAAATCTGAAGATCTCCTGCATGGCCGTAGTATCAGCCTCCATTCCAGTGATCTCCGAAATGGACGTCACGCGACGGGTACCGTCGGTCAAACGCGAAACTTGAATCACAACATTCACGGCCGAAGTAATCTGCTGCCGCATCGCGCGATCCGACAACCTCATGCCGTTCATTTGAATCATTGTTTCCAGACGAGCCAGTGCGTCCCGCGGCGAATTGGCGTGAACGGTCGTCAACGATCCGTCATGGCCGGTGTTCATCGCCTGGAGCATGTCGATGGTTTCGCCGCCACGGACCTCGCCAATAACGATCCGGTCAGGCCTCATACGCAGCGCATTCTTCACCAGGTCGCGCTGGGTTACTTCTCCCTTGCCTTCGATATTCGGCGGTCGTGTTTCGAGCCGGACGATGTGCGGCTGCTGGAGTTGCAACTCTGCTGAGTCTTCAATCGTCACGATCCGTTCGTTAGCCGGAATGTAAGCCGACAGGGCGTTGAGCAGCGTGGTTTTACCTGCGCCAGTGCCGCCCGAAATCACGATATTCAGCCGAGCCCGGACACACATCTCAAACAGTACGGCAACCTCTTTGGTGAGCGCTCCGTTCGCGATCAACGTAGCCATCTTCAAGGGGTTGGTGCCAAAGCGCCGGATCGACAACACCGGACCATCGATGGCCAGCGGCGGAATGATGGCGTTTACGCGCGAGCCGTCCGGGAGGCGAGCGTCGACCATTGGCTGCGACTCATCCATGCGGCGCCCGACTGTCGAAACGATACGTTCAATTACACGCATCAGATGCTCGTCGTCCTTGAAGCTGATTGCCGTCTTCTCCAGCTTGCCTCGCCGTTCGATATAGATGTTTGAATACGAGTTGACCAGAATGTCTGAAATCGTCGGATCGGCCAGCAAAGGCTCCAGTGGCCCAAGGCCAAAGAGTTCGTGGTGAACTTCGCTCACCAGACGATCACGCTCAGCTTCCGAAATCGGCGCATTCTCAGCCAGTAGCAGATCTTCTGCCAGCCGCGACACTTCCGCGCGCACGCGGTCGGGCGTCAGCAGATTCAACCTGGTCAAATCCAGACGGGAAATAATCGCGCGATGAAGACGCGCTTTCATGTCCTGAAAACTTTGGTTGCCGTAGATCGGCTCCTCGACACCCTGGGAGGTACCTTCACCCAGTGGTTCTCTTATGTATCGTTCTCTTAATGCCATCGTCTTCCTTGCTAAATGTCTTCTCTGCGTAAACTCCGCGTTCTCTGCGTCTCTGCGGTGAAAAATCTTCTCTGCGGACGACTCACCGCAAAAAACTAAAACCTACCCAACTCTTACACTGGATCGGGCATCGCCGAAAGATCGAGTGACCCCGTCGAAGTGCGGCGCCCGAACACCGCACCGAGAAATCCTCTCCGCTGCTGCGGAGGAAAGGGGCCGTTGCTGTTTTCAACCAGGCCGGCGATGCGTTTGATTTCCACTGTTATCTTCGACGCCGGATCGCTCTGTACCAGGGGCCGGCCGAGATTGATCGAGTTCATCACTTTGGCATAGTCATTCGGCACCAGGCCGATGAGCTGTTCGTCCAAATGCGCCTCGATTTTCTCCAGCTTGACGTCGATATTCTTACTCCAACGGTTTACCACTACGCGAATTCTGGAGCGCGGGTATCCCAGCCGCTCAAATACCTTTAACGCGCGCCTGGTGTTGCGAATGCCGGGT
>JAWWPL010000206.1:0-16367 GCA_033850605.1 Blastocatellia bacterium
AAGGTCATCAGTACCGAGAGTAGCGACCGGGCAGTAATGAGTCGCGCTTCCGATTCTGCTACGAAGTGACACCCGGTCGCCACCGCTCTCGGTACCGACCTCATGACACCCGACGGAAATTAGGGCACTACCTTATTTTCTTGCGCGTAGATGCGCTGCGTGCCACAATCCGTTCCTCGACTATCAAATGGAACGATCTCAGTTAAGCCGATTCAAGATCAGTTACGCGGCGAGGGCTCTGATGGCCTTTGTGCTGCTGGCTGCTTTCTTGTCGGGAGTCGTTCCGCTGGCGGCGGTTACGGCGGGATCATTGTGCGCCCTTGAATGTTGCGCGGGAAAGACCCCGCATGCGAGCGGCTCGTGCATGAAGGGGGCTTGTCAGGTAACTCTGCCAACTTCACGAGCACACAGGCATCATGCGACGCCGGACAAGGCTGAAAAATTTTGTGGGCTCCCACGAAAGATCCATCTGAGCAGCTTTGCAGTAAGAAGTGGCGAAGCGCGTTTGTCCAGCTTATCTGATCACTTGTCATCATCAGCGCTGGAGACTCCCTGCCAGCTGGACTGCGGTGGCTGCGCTTCCAGTTTTGCTAATTCGAATCGTTCTCGCAACTCGGCAGCCGTCGTGGGTGATAGTCGACCGCGTCCGCCAACGCATAATCACCTTTGCGATTTCAGATATCATCGGATTCGAATTCTTGAAACGCAGTGCCGGCAAGGCGCACCGCGCGGCCCACCAATCTCCTTTTACCTGGTCTAACTACGCGAACAAGTTCCCGGTCAGCGGCGACGCGCATGCAGAGTTGCAGTGCGGCGTGCTGGTCACGGGTGCAGTTAGTGCTTTCGTCAAAAGGAAATTGAAATGAGTTTTCACCCCCGCCACAGGCGTGTTTGCCGTTTGGCTGCGATTGTATTTGGCCTCGCATCGATCTTGTTCGCCGCGGAAACGGTGTCCGCGCAGCAAACGGTGACGTCTGCCACTCTAAGCGGCTTGGTACAGGATCTGAGCGGCGCCTTCGTTACAGATGCTGTCCTGACCGCAACCAATCTCGAGACAAATCAAAAGCAGGTAGCCTCTACGGACTTCGACGGCCGGTACAGATTTCCTTACCTGCCGGTTGGGTCGTACAAACTCTCGGTCGAGGCGCCGGGCTTCACCACGTTCACAAAAGAACTCACACTCACCGTGGGCCAGACTCTGTCGTTGCTGGTGAAACTCGAAGTCGCCGGGGTCTCTGAGAAAGTCACCGTTAACAACGACGTCCCATTGATCGAGACAATGCGCACGCAGGTGGCCGAAACGGTGCGCCCGGCGGACATCGATCGCTTGCCGCTTAACGGCCGCAACTTTCTGGATTTGGCGTTGCTGGTTCCGGGCGTCTCGCCGACCAACACGGGCAGCAATCAGCGTTTTGCTGAAACCTCAGCGGTGCCGGGGCAGGGAATATCCGTCGCCGGTCAACGCAATCTTTATAACAGCTTCATAGTTGACGGCCTGTCGGCTAATGATGACGCGGCGGATTTGACGGGAGCTTATTTCAGCGAAGAAGTGATTCGCGAATTTCAGGTCGTAACTTCCGGAGGTATCGCGGAATTCGGACGCGCTTCCGGCGGCATCGTTAATATCATTACCAGGTCAGGAACCAATCAGTGGCGCGGAGACCTTTATGGTTTTGCCCGCAACCAGCGTTTCGACGCGCGTAATCCATTATCGCCACGGAAAGATCTGTTGACCCAGGCGCAGTACGGCGGAACCATCGGTGGTCCGCTACGGCGCGATCGAACTTTTTTCTTTACAAACTTTGAGCAGACACGCCGGAACTACTCGAGCATAATCACGATTGCGCCGGCCGCCGTTAGCGCGATTAATAATCGTCTGAACGCGGTCAACTATCGCGGACCCCGCGACGAGACGGGAATCGTGCCGGCCAGTTTTGATACGACGAACCTTTTTGTGCGTGGGGATCAACGACTGAATGCCCGAAATCAACTTAGCGCGCGATACAGCCTTTATCACATCACCGCGACTAACTCGCGGACGGTGGGCGGGCTAAACGCCGTTAGTCGCGGATCCGGACTGAACGATACCGATCAGACTACCGAAGTGAGCAACATCACTACCCTAAACAGCCGTAGCATCAACGAGGCACGGTTCCAGTTCACGCACAGTCATCTAGCCGCGCCAATCAACGACAGCGTCGGACCGGCGGTGGGGATCTCGGGCGTCGCTAATTTTGGCACGGCCACCGTTTCACCCGTAGCGAGAGACATCGATCTCTTCGAAGCAGTCGACAACATCTCGACTCAGCGGGGCGCGCATGCGTTGAAGGGTGGCGTCGATCTGCTTTTCAATCGCGTTAATATCGTCTTTCCGGGTTCGATTCAGGGGGTCTACAACTTCACTTCGTTGAGCAATTTCCTAAGTGGAACATATCTGAATTTTCAACAGGCCTTCGGCGCGCCGAGCCAGTTGCAGTCAAATCCAAACATCGGGTTCTTTGTGCAGGATGAATGGCGTCCCCGTTCGGATCTTACCGTTAACGCTGGTCTGCGTTTTGACGCACAGTTTCTACCCAGTCCAATTAAGACTGATAGCAACAATTTTGCGCCACGTCTTGGCTTTGCTTATGCGCCGGGAAATCACCGGACGGTTGTCCGCGCCGGCTTCGGCTTTTTCTTTGACCGCATTCCGTTGCGAGCGACTTCCAACGCTCTGCAGCGCGACGGTTCAAAGTACGTCGTGGTGCAACTCTCGCCGGGACAGGCCGGGGCGCCCATCTTTCCCAACGTGCTCGCCTCGCAACCAAGCGCGCTTTCGACCAAGCCAAACATCACGCGCATTGATCCAGACATCAAATCCAGCTACAGCGAGCAAGCGAACGTTCAGATCGAGCGGGAATTAACGAGCAGTACTTCGCTCTCGGTTGGCTACCTGCATCTGCGCGGCATGCACTTGATTGTATCTCGGAACCTCAACGTGCCGCGCTTTCCTGCTTCGGCAGGCGTGCCAAACCTGGGTCGGCCGGATCCGAACTGGGGCAACATCTCGCGCTATGAAAGTTCGGGAGACTCTTACTACAACGGTATGGTGGTCTCGTTTAATAAGCGTGCCACGCGTTGGGCCGGACTGCGCGTGTCTTACACTTTGTCGAAGGCGATAGATGATACGGGGAACTTTTTCTTCTCGACGCCGCAGGATAATTTCAACTTGCGCGATGATCGCGGCTTGTCTGACAACGATCAGCGTCATCGTTTGGTGATCAGCGGTACGCTTGAGGCTCCTGCGAAATCCAAAAGCGTGATGCGCGGTTTCCAGTTGAGTTACATCATGACGTACGCTTCACGTCTGCCTTTCAATGTGCTACTTGGAAGCGATCGAAACTTTGACACAAACAATAACGATCGACCCGTAGGCTTTGGTCGGAATACCGGTCATGGCTTTGACTTTGCATCTTTCGATTTACGCTTGAATCGTCGCTTTGCGATTACAGAGCGGGTGGGATTGGATTTAATTGCCGAAGGCTTCAATCTTTTCAATCGGGCGAACTTTGGCGTTCCGAACAATACCTACGGCAGCGGCCCGGCTCCGTTGGTAACCTTTGGTCAACCAACCGCCGCGTTTGATCCGCGACAGTTGCAGTTCGGACTTAAGCTAAGTTTTTGAGGAGAGGCGGTTACTCCGGCCGAGTCGCTTCGTTGGATTTCGTGTAATTCGTGGATCGTGTGCTTAAGTAACCGATGCCATACGATCCACGAAATCACACTAAGTTAAACGAAAGAACACGAAATAAGAGTTCTTGTGCAAAGCCGGCAATGGGCCATGATAGGGAATCTCATGAAACAACTCTTGATCATTTTCTTTCTTATAACTCTGGCATTTCAGGCGGCGTGCACAAAACGCCGGGGCGAATCGGCGGCTAGCTACGGTTCACCTCAGCGCGTTTCTGCCGCAGACACCAACGCCTCTGAACCCGCGGTGACTATTGCAAAGGACGGTGGCGCGTACGTTGTCTGGGTTGAGCATCGGGACCGGGATGGCGATGTCATGCTCAGACGTTTCAACGGCGCCGGCCAGCCGCTCGGCGATCCGATCAGGATCAATCCTCAGCCGGGCCAGGCAACGGCATGGCGCGGTGATCCGCCGACGGTGGCAGTCGCCGCGGACGGCACATTGTATGTCGGTTGGACGGCTCGAGTTGAATCATCAACCGGAAATCTCACGGATATTTATCTGTCAGCTTCGCGGGATGGGGGCAAGAGTTTCGCCTCCCCGGTAAAAGTCAACGACGATCAGAAGCCAGCGGTGCATGGCATGCACTCGCTGGCGATCTCTGACGATGGCCGCGTCTACCTGGCCTGGCTGGATGAGCGCAACGTGGCGCCGGCCCCTATGCAAGACATGAAGATGGACGCGAACAGCAGCGGCCGGCACGTGGAAAGCAATCGCGAAGTCTTCCTGGCTTCTTCCGTCGATGGCGGCCAGTCGTTTTCGCAGAACCAGCGCGTTGCTACAGATGTCTGTCCGTGTTGTAAGACAAGCCTGGCGGTCGCGAAAGATGGGCGCATTTATGTCAGTTGGCGACAGGTGCTGCCGGGCGACTATCGTCACATAGCCGTATCGTCTTCGTCTGATCAGGGCAAGACTTTTGCCAAACCCAGTATCGTCAGTGACGACGAGTGGGTACTCAAAGGATGCCCTGTCTCGGGGGCGGCTTTGCTGGCAGGTGCGGACGCGACCTTACGTGTGTTGTGGTATGCCGGCAGCGACAAAGGACAACGTGGAGTCTATTGGTCCGAGAGTCGTGACGCCGGAAAGACGTTTACTCCGCGGCAACTGCTCGCCGCCAGTTCGGCTCGGGGCACACCGGTATTGCTGAGAGGTCAGCTCACTTCCGATATCGGAGTTTGGCAATCCGGCGAGGGCAATAAGGCGCAAATCCTGTTGGCTCGACTCGATCAGGGAAAGCAAACGGCGGCTCGAGCGACAAATATCCCTTTCCCGGGTGAGCTTCCAGCCGCGGCCGTAACAAATCAAAGGGTCTTCATTGTCTATGTCGCGTCAGACTCGCAGAGACAAACCATCTGGCTGATGAACACCACCGCGTAGTTTTCTCGCGCTTGATGGGTGACAATACATGTTAGTCTGACTCAATAACCGGAAGGACCAGAGGAATGAGTGCTGACAAGATCGTACGTATAGGAATTATCGGGGCGGGCTTTGCGCGCTCGACGCAGATTCCGGCTTTCAAAGCTTGCGACGGCGCGCGGATCGTCGCGATTGCCAGCGCGCGGCGCGAGCATGCCGAAGAAGTGGCGCGCGATTTTGGTATCGATCATGTCGAAGATAACTGGCGCGCCTTGGTGGAGCGCGACGATATCGATCTGGTCAGTATTGTCACACCGGTCGTGACGCATTTCGAGATGACACTGGCCGCACTCGATCGTGGCAAAGCCGTGCTTTGTGAAAAGCCGATGGCCATGAATGCAGCGGAAGCTTTGCGCCTGACTGAACGGGCCAGGGAAGCCGGTGTGCTGGCTCTAATCGATCACGAATTACGATTTTTGCCGGGCCGGGTGAAGATGCGCGAACTGCTAAGACGAGGTGATATCGGTCGAGTGCGGCATGCAAAGCTTACTTTTCGTTCCGACTCGCGGGCTGATCCAACTCGCCCGTGGAACTGGTGGTCGGATGTTAAGCAGGGCGGCGGCGCGCTCGGCGCGATCGGATCCCATGTGATCGACAGCTGGCGCTGGTTATTAGGCGCGGAAGTGTCGGAAGTGATCGGAAATCTGGCAACGCACATCCGCGAACGTAAAGATGAAAATGGAAACGTCCGTCAGGTCACGACTGACGATGAGGCGAACCTGTTGGTGAAATTCGAAGATGGTGAATTGACCGAAGGCGCGACCGGCAACGCCTCGATGTCTTTGGTTGAGCCGGGAGAGCCTGAGCATCGTCTGGAATTATTTGGGTCCTTGGGAGCGTTAAGGATCGAAGAGAGCGGCGAGTTGTGGCAGTCAAGAACCGGCGAAGGAGAATGGCGTCGTGTCGAAACTGATCGAGGTGAATTAGCTCCGGGCATGAGCGACGTTGGCTGGGCGCGTGGCTTTACCGCTTTCTCAAAACGAATCGTTTCATCTCTTCGTGAAGGCCGCACGACAGTTGAAGGTGCGGCTACTTTTGCTGATGGGTATCGCACTCAACTCGTTCTGGATGCGGCGCGGCAAGCAAACGAAGGAAGATGTTGGGCCAGGATTGATTAATGACGGTACAAAAAGCGATCCACGAAATCACACGAAAACGGTCCGGCCTGGTCCCGTTTCGTGTGTTTTCGTGGATCGTTTCACTTGGCAACGAACGCAACCAAACAATTCAATTCGTGCAGGTAAATTATGGCAGATGACAAACAACATATTCGTGATCTAATCGATCACTGGACTCGAGCTTCCGCCGCCGGTGATATTTCAACCATACTCTCGCTGATGGATGAGGATGCAGTATTTCTTCGTGCGTCACATCCTCCCATGCGAGGCCGGGAAGCGTTCGCCGCCCAGTTCAAGCAGGCCATTGAGCAGGTGCGAATTGAAGCGACCAGCGACGTTCAGGAGATCGATGTCTCAGGGGACATGGCCTACTGCTGGAACGAGCTTTCAGTGACGATGACACCGTTGAAAGGCGGTACGCCCATGCGACATAGCGGTCCAGTGCTCACGATCTTCCGTAAGAAAGCCGACGGGACATGGGTGCTTAGTCGCGACGCAAACCTTCTGGCTGATGAGTCGAGCGGAAAGAATTAGCCGGTCGGCGATAGGCAAGTCAACCCCACATGAGTCCTCGGAGCGCGAACATTCCGCCAGTGGGGGCAGCCGCTTAGACTCGCGCAGGAATCTCCCTCAAGGTCTGCGCGCTACGCGCGGGCGGACAGGATGTCCGCGCTCCCAGCATTTACTGCTTGGTCGCTTTCTCAGTTCCGGTTTTGTCGGTGCCGTAGCCGCCCCAGATTCCTTCCAGCCCATCGGGCCGAATCTCGTAGGCGACAAATCCGCAGCGTGCGCCGCCGATACCCACCGCGATGTTGGTACCTTGCTTGATGCCCACACCGTCGGTGTTATTGCTCCAGACGAAGCGATAGAGGTTGCCGGCCGGCTCGACGGTAAGCTTGGCCTTGTATGCTTTGCCGTTCGGATTCTGGCCCGTCGCATCGTAGTTTCCTTCCAGACCCGAGCCGCCAGTAGGCGTAGCTTTTTCAGTCCCCGCGTCGTTGGTTCCCCAATAACCCCACTTCCCGTCGAGCGCGCCGTCGCTGCTGATTTCATAGTCAACCACGCCGCAGCCTTTGCCGTTCTCGCCGTTGGCAAACGCCACGGCAACGACGTTGCCGTTAGCCACGCCAATACCGTCGTATTGGATCCCAGCGTTCCAGCGAAACTGGTAAACGCCACCATGGGGGATAACCTCGAGCGTGCCTCTATACGGACTACCGTCGGGATTGCTGCCGACCACGTTGTATTTGCCGGCGATGTCCGGAGGTCTGGCCGGCGCACTGTTCGTCGTCGAAGGCGGCGTGCTGGTGTTCGTGGTATGTGGGTTCTGCGGCGTATCTGGCTTACTGCTGGTCGAGGAGGTATATGACTTGCAGCTCACTACACAGGCAAACAGCAAAGCGAAAGCAATGGCTCCGTGGGCCCGCGAATGTAGTTTCATCGTCATCTCCTTTTAAGTAAACGTAAGCAACGCGTTACATCGGTCCGCCCATTCCCGGCGGCATCCCTCCTCCGGGCATCGCCATCCCGCCGATCGGTGTTCCGGGCGCGGGCCGCGCGCCGCCGGCGTCATCTCTTGAGCGCAACAGTGAAGGATCGACGTTCTTGAGTCCGTAAAGGGTTTTGTAAAGACCTTCGTGCGAGACTAGTTCGTCGTGTGTGCCTTGATCCACGATGTGTCCCTTATCGATCACGATAATTCGATCTGCGACATCGTGCACAAAGTCCATATCGTGGCTAATTACAATGCAGGTTCGTTCGTTGGCATATTCACGAATCACCTCGGTCAGGCGGACACGCTCGGTCCCATCCAGGTTTTCAGTCGGCTCATCCAGCAGCAGCACTTCCGGTTTGCGTAGTAAGCAACGCGCCAAAGCGATCAGACGCTTCTGCCCGCCCGAAGGCACCTGGACGCCAACTATTGTGTCGTAGCCTTTCGGCATTCTTTTCGGATCAACTATTACGTCGTGAATGTGAGCCAGCTTGCAAGCCTCTTCAATCTCGGCGTCAGTGGCGCCGGCGCGACCGAGCCGGACATTCTCTCGAATCGTATCTTTAAGAAAGAAAGGAAACTGCGCCAGCTTTGAGACCTGTTCGCGTAATGAATTAAGAGTAACGTCGGAAATATCTTTGCCTTCAAGCAACACACGCCCACTCTCCGGCTCGAGAAAACGCAGAATCAAGTTCATGATCGTGGATTTTCCGCAGCCGATGGGACCGACAACGGCTATGGTTTCGCCTTCTTTGATTTCGAAGGAAACATCGTTCAAAACTTTTTGCTCAGGCGAATAACCAAACACAACATTTTCAAAGTTAATGTCGCCGTGCACCTCGCCAATCGAGATTGCGCCGGGCTTTTCCACTACGGTGGGTTTCGTGTCAAACAGTTCATAGGTCGATACGATCCCAGGCACGAGTGATTGGTACATCGTGTAAGAACTAATCAGACGCTGTACCGGTGTAAACAGATTTGGCGCCATCTGCATAAACACCAGCGCGCTCGCAAACGTGAGTCCCCACCTTTGGCCAAACATAATGGCCGAAAGAAGAATCAACGCCGTGGTTAGGGAAATCAGAACCTGGGCGCCGCTGTTGCTGAGACTCATCCAGGCAGTCGTGCTCGCGGTATTTTGGGCGGCGATGCGGGAAGCTTCACGAAATCGATCGTTTCGTTTCGGCTGTGCATTGAAGACCTGAATATCGGAAATGCCGTTGATAGTCTCTTCCAGTTCCGTACCCAAATCCCTGGAACTCAAATTGATTCCCATCGCGCCTTCCTGGAGCTTGCCGCTGGTGAAGCGAAACATGAGCACGGTAAGCGGGGCCAGCACGAACAGCACCAGTGTCATTTGCCAGCTCAACGCCAACAAATAACTAATTACAATCACCAGCACTATCGCATCGATAACCGGGGTAAGCAGGACCTGGGTCAGCAACCGCTGCACCGTCGTGGTCTCTGAGAGCACTCGCTGCATTAGCGCGCCCGTCTGTCCACCCATGAAGAAGTCGAGGGAAAGCGTTTGAATATGTTCGTAAAGTTTCTGCCGCAACCCGATCAGTATTCGTTGCTCTAAATTCGCATCGACCCAGGCGCGAAAAATATCCAGGACGTTGCGCAGCACTATGGCGCAGGTCCAGATAATGAAGATCGTCGTGAAGGTTAAGGGCGTCGCTAACCAATCAGAGATGAATGGAATAGAGAACCCCCCGCCATCTGCCGCGGACTTGTCAACGAACGAGCCGGTAGCGCTCCATACTCGATTCCAATCGCCGCTTTTTGCGACATCGCCGAACAGCTTAATCAGTGGACCGAAGGCGGCTGCCGCGAGAAAGGGCAGCAGGAACATGACTAACGAAAGCAGCAGTGACAACGCCACCATCGCCTTGTGCGCGCCGAGCAGTTTGAAGGCGCGCCCCAGAAAGGGCCGCGCGCTCATTCGCGGCATTGTCTTCATTCGGATCTTACCGCCATCCGCGCCGGGCATCGGAGGTTCGCCCGCAGGCAAATCCGGCAGACCCCCGAGTGGTAATTCGCCGGGAGGAACTGCTCCCGCCGGCATTCCCTCGATCCTCTGACCGCTTCGCATTTTGGCAGGTGCGGCATCGGGTGCGCCGGAAGGCGGAGTTTTTGAACTCGACATGATGATCCTCTTTCAGTTGCGCGGGAGGGCCAAAGACAAAATAGGCGCGGTTCTAAAACAAAGAAACTGCAGCCGGCAAGACTTAGATCTCGCCGGCGAAGCAGTTCTCTACTAATGGCGGCGGGCGAAGAAACCACCTGCTGG
Organism: Blastocatellia bacterium; assembly: GCA_033850605.1. GTDB lineage: Bacteria > Acidobacteriota > Blastocatellia > Pyrinomonadales > Pyrinomonadaceae > UBA11740. Next base: position 10,050 of record JAWWPL010000206.1, read on the forward strand.
AAAATCTTCCGAAGCCACCGCTCGTCTGACTTGGATATCGGCCGACCACTCTAGCAGTAGCAATAATAGTAGTGCCACCAGCAGTGCCAGGCGTTGCAGTACAGTTGGCGACAGACGCAGATACTATTATACGCCTGCACCTCGGCCAGGCCGTCGGCATTCTCCAGCTTGGTGGGACTCATTTCCGCGGTGGCTTTCGGAATGTCTGCGCCCGCAGAGACCTTGCCTTCGGGAAACATCTGAGCTGCTTTGTCGCCCGCGACCGCATACTGCTTCAGCACATCGTCAGGAACGTCATAAACGCTTACATCGTTGCCCTCTCCGGGCGTAGAAGTCAAAATCGCCATTGCTGTTCTCCTTATTGCAGCGGGTTAGATGACGGGGTTGGATTTGAAGCTTCATGCCGTAAGGGCCTCACGCCTGGCCAGCCTTCTGTTGAAGTTCCGGAAAACCAAGCGTGAGACCCAGGCACACTCTACTTGCGCGCTTCGCGCTTTAGCAGTAGCAGTAGTAGTAATGCCACCAGCACCCGTAAGCATTACAAAGAAGTTCACGACAAACGCAGATGTCGTTGTAAGCCTGAACTTCACCGAGGCTTTCAGCATTTTCGAGCTTGACGGCGTTCGCGCCCCCGCTTTGGGGAATATCAGCGCCGGCAGTCTTCTTGCCTTCGGGAAACATTTCAGCTGCCTTGTCGCCACTGACTGCATACTGCGACAGAACGCTGTCAGGAACGTCGTAAATACTTACCTTATTGTCTGCTCCGGGCGTAGAAGTCAAAATCGCCATTGTTGTCTCTCCTTTTGAATTAAGTCTCGAGGAATTTGCTATTCCTCAGTTTAAAGCGCCTGGTAATGAGCCTCTTCGGTCTCATGACCGCGGCCCTGTTCGTTTCTGCGCGAGCCAGTGCGCTGAAACGGTAAACCTGGAACCTGGGTCTGGCTCGAATCCCGATCTTCAATCGCTATCAGCTCGCTCCTGGATATGCTGGGAATCAACCGATTAGGAGTCAGTATTTCCCTGGTGCACGGCTCAGAGGTGGCTCTCGCAAGAACAAAAGTTTGAAGGCGGGGCATCCTAACAGCGAAGACGTGATGAGGCAAGCTTTTTTGCGCAGCAGGAATCAGTTTCAGGCGGATTCTTCCAGGCATTGCCACAGCGTCGCTTCAAATCCAGGATCCTCTCCGCCGGGCCCCGCGTAGCGGACCACGCCCCGTCGATCGATTAGAATGGCCGTCGGCAATCCGTTTGCGCCGTAGGTCTTTTGCAGACTCTCGTCCTCAGCCACCCCAACAGCAAAACTGACCCCGTGGTTGGTTACCGTAGTATCCATTAATTGCAATTCTTCTTGCTTCGATTCGGCGGTTCCACCATAAGCCATATAGTGGCGCGTGATGGCGACTATTTCCAGACCCCGCGTAGATGCCCGTTCGTGCAGTTGTTTCAATTTCGGAAACATCTCCTGGCATGGCTTGCACCAGGTCGCCCAGAATTCCAGCAACACAACTCGACCCCGCAGGTCTTCCAAGCGCACTGGTCCGCCGACGATCCATGTCTTGATCTCAATCTCGGGAGCTGTCTGTCCCAGCAGCCCGATTTGCGTGGCGCGATCGCGGATTTGCAGATAGCCGCTCATGGCGGCGCGCTTTTGCGGCGGCGTGCCCGTCGCTTGCATGATTTGGGAAATCTTTTCGGCAAATGCGACTTCGGCCGCCAGCATATCGCGCGCCTCTTGATTCTTGCCCAGAGCCAGGTAAACGTCCGACAGCGTCATTCCGAGTCGAATGCGCGTCTGAAATTCTATCTCATAAGGTGTGGCCCGAGCCGTTAGCATGGCCTTCTCTAATGCGGCCGCTGCGTCGACTAGATGGCCGGTGCGTTGCAAGCCGGAAGCTTGATCCAGGCCGGCAGTAACCGAAGCTTGTGGAGTTAGAGTGACAGATTCAGTGGACACTTCCGATGCGACAGTCATATTCGTTGGCTCCGTTTCGAGTCAGGCAATATAGCCGTGTTGGTAAATGAGAGCAAGCGCGATCAGTTGGTACGCGCATCTTTCGCGTGACACACCCTCATGCGAGTTAAGACGCTCCACGAAGCCACCCGAAACGTTATTTGGTGCTCATTTCGTGTAATTTCGTGGATCGTTCTTGCTCAGGGAAAGACAACACGAAATCAAACTAGGGCACTACCCGAATCCTAGATGCTGCTTGAAACCATTGCTTGCAACTGTATAATGCGCGTCGCACTTGTCATCGATGTGCGGAATGATCAACAGCATTGGTTCGGATGGTTCCGCGACAGTTAATTTATTTCGACGCCTGAGAAAGAAAAAATATGAGCGACCAAGTTCCCGATGAGGGCGGAACGCGGCCCCAGGGCCGAAAGTCCTTTGCCGCCCAGGTGGGCGACGTTGTCAGCCAAATAGATGTCTCAAACTCACTGAGTGCTCCGTTAAAGAAGGCCATCGATGATCTGCTGCAAGTGGCCGCTCAGTCAGTTGGTTCAGCGGTCGCATCTGTACTCGTGCGCGACGGCGATGAGGGCGGCCTAAAGTTTCTCACCGCGACCAGCGGCGTTTCAGATGCATTGCTGGCATTGCGTCTGCCTCCCGGTGCGGGGATCGCCGGCCTGGTATTTTCGACGACGCAACCAATGGCGGTCGCGGATGTTTCGAATGAAGGGTCGTTCTGGTCAGAGGCCGATAGACGTACTGGATTCAAAACCGTCACAGTGCTGGCGACGCCGCTGCGCGAACAGGGCGAGATGGTCGGCGTGCTGGAATTCGTCAATCGTCCGGGCGAGCCACCGTATCCGCCATTTACGCCGGCCGAAATGGACAGTGCGTCGCGGTTCGCCGATGCGATAGCGCGGCTAATCGAAGCCTACGAACTCGCTCAGTTGTTTGAGTCTCTCTTCGATTATTCAGTGAAAGCTTCTCTGGGGACGACCGGGCCGGCGGGGCGCGAAGCTGATTTGCGCGAATGGCTCGAACGCAGTCCCGCGGCCGCCGAGCATCGCGACCTCCTGCTCTTGTGGGTCACGCTCCGCGAGATTGTTGGTTATGGGAATGCCGAACGACAATTGTGTCGAGATATGCTCGACACGATCGCGCGCTTCGCCAGAGCTCGATCCGGTGCCGGTAGTTTCGGATTTTAAAGATGCGAGTAGTAATAAGGAGATCGCCAAATGGCTCTTGAAACTACAGCAGGGGCGACAGAGATGGTGACTGATCTGTGGTCTGCCATCCTGCCGGAAAATATCTGGATCGGACGCACTGGGCGTGGGGTACGCGTCGCGGTTGTGGACAGCGGGATCGATACGGAGCATCCGGATCTGAAGGGCAAGGTCAAGGAGTCAGTCGAAGCCGTTGCCGAAGACGGTCGCATCGAATTTCGTCCCTCAACCTCGGGCGATCAGGCCGGGCACGGCACTGCCTGTGCGGGGATCATCACCAGTGTCGCTCCTGATGTCGAACTCTATAGCGTGAAGGTGCTCGGACCAAAAGCTTCCGGCTCGGGCGACATGTTTCTGGTCGGATTGGATTATGCGATCAAGCAAAAATTTCATGTGATTAACCTGTCTTTGGGAACGACAAAGCGTGAGTTCTTTGCGCCTCTGCATGAGCTTTTGGATCGCGCATATCAGTCGGGCTGCATCGTGGTATCGGCAGCGAATAACCTGCCTTATCCCAGTTATCCTTCAATCTTCTCCTCGTCAGTCGTGTCGGTGGTGAAGAGATCGGGCGCCGAGCCCTTTAATTTCGGTTATCGCTATGGGCAAGTAATCGAACTTGTCGCCCCGGGCGTTGAAGTTACGACGACCTGGCCGGGAGGGGGCCATCGACAAGTGACCGGCAACAGCTTCGCGTGTCCCTATGTGGTTGGCATTATCGCCCGGATAAAGGAGGCTCACCCTGGACTCACGCCTTTCCAGGTCAAAACGATCCTCTACACCATGGGTCAGCGCAATCGCGAGAAGGCCGCAGCGGCTGCGGCGCAGGCTCAAAGTGCCGAGGCAAGTAAGCCGCAAGCGTGACGATGACTTCATGATGGGAGCATTAGGTTCTCGCTTCACAAAAAATTCTTCCGCAAAAACAACCTGGTAGTGGCGTCCCCAGACATGGGAGAAGAAGCGTCATGCGATGTGTCAGAAGCCCGACCGTCAGGGAGGGCCTGATCCGCTGCTGAGCCCTCCCTCACGGTCGGGCTTCTGACATACGCAGTCCGACGCTTATTGTTCGCGGAGCTCTTTGCCAATATAATGAGCGCACTTTGCCAGACAGTCGCACTCGTCCCGAGACCTCTTCACACGAAGCCGAGTCTCTCGATAATCTCGCTGCCTGCGCGTCCCAGGTGGATGCGATTTTTGCTGATTGCGCGAAAGCCCACCCGGATTTTGGTTTATCGCCAGACGACTTTCGCGAAGCGATGGGCCGGGCCGTTCGCAAGTACCTTATGGCGCAGCCGGCGGCGCCGTCCACGGAAGACATCGGCCGCTTCATCGGCGAGCTGCAAGATCGTGATCTCTACCTCGCGCTCGCGTGCGCGAGTGGTAACGAACCGGCCTGGTGGGAGTTTGACCGCCAGTACCGATCGTTCATTGAACGTTGGGCCCGTCACCTGGTTCGCAGCGGGTCGGATGCGGATGAGATCATCGATTTTGTTTATGTCGAGCTGCTGGGAACGAAGGTTGTTGCCGGCGTACGCCAGTCGAAGTTCAGGACCTACACGGGACGCGGTACCTTGCGAGGGTGGCTGCGCACCGTCATGTTGCACGCCGTCGTCGATTTGTACCGAGGGCGCAAGGATGAAATCTCGCTGGAAGAGTGGTCGGGCAGTGCCGAAGAAACACGCGAGCGGCAGACGACGCACGCGACAGCTCGGGGGACTGAGGAGTTAATGCTCGTGAATGTGGTGCGCGAACGCTATCGGACGGCGACGATGACTGCGTTAGACCAGTCGTTAGCGGCCCTCGACGATCATGAAACATTGCTGTTGCTCTACTATCATGTAGAGGGTCTTAAGCTGCGAGAGATCGCCCGGATCGTCGAGCAACCACGATCGCCAATTCGACGCTGGTTCCAGCGACAGTCCAAAATGCGGGCCGGCCAATCGCCGGGCCGCGTCCACGAATCGACCGTGATGCGTTGGCTGGAGAAAGTCTATAAGAAAGTTTCGGATCATTTTCACGCTGAATTAGCGAACAAGCATGGTTTGAATCCGGCGGAAATCGAGATTTGCAAAGCTATTGCCTCTGAAGATCCAGCCCAGGGCGTGCGGCTCGATGCACGCGTCACCGACGGCGAAGGCTTTAATGCTGAAGAGCCCGAAGGCCGGCGGGTTGAAGGAGCCTCGTGACTAAAATGGCGACGGAACAGGAAGGCGGAAACGCGACGGATACCATTCGCCAAATGATCGATCAGCGTCTTAAGACCCGGGCGCACGAGTCAGCGGCAACGGCAACAGAGCATATCGATGAGGATGCGATCAGCGCTTTTGTCGAGGGCCGGCTGGAAGACGCAGAAGCTGCGCCCGTAATTTCCCATCTGATAGGGTGCGCATCCTGTCGTCATGCCACGGCTTTGTTGATTCGTTTTGAGTCGCAGTTCGAGTCTGGAAATGATCCCACCCCGGTTGAGAGTCCGGGACGCGTCCGGCGCCTGCTGGAACGAATAACCGCCGGCTTTACTCCCTCACCTGAAGAAGATGCCGTCTTTGCTTATCAAAACCCGGAATCCGATGAGACTCCGGAATCAGTTGGGGAAGACGTTTCAGATAAACCGGGCCACGGATAACTGGATTACTCTCACTGATGTTCGTGGTGTTGTCCTGTTTTGAGAGCCTGCCGACCTTAAGGCAAAACGATCCACGAAATACACGAAGCGGAAGTCATCTTGTTCGTGTGATTTCGTGGATCGTTTCTGTCGAAGCGGAGAAAAACGAAACCAAATTAATCAGCGACCGTCCATTGATTCAAATGATTGAGGAAGACAGCTCGGACAGAAAGACCGGCCGACTCATCAGAAAAAGTTTGATAAGGCTTGACCCCCTCCAACCTTACTACCTGCACCTCGCCATTTACGAAGCGGAAGTCGCCGGTCATATTAGTAAAGGGAATTCCTTGTTCATGATAACCGTGCTCGGGTTCGAGATAATCCGAGTGCAATCGTGTTTCCCACTCTTGCGCTGATGATTGAGTTGGCCGTGTTTCGGTGCGTACCTGGCCCTCCATATCTCCAACCAGCGCTGCGGTGTCATTGAAAGCAAGCAAAAAATCCATAGCCTTGATCCTCCGGGACCAACAAACAATAGGTGAAGA
>JAWWPL010000208.1:0-3992 GCA_033850605.1 Blastocatellia bacterium
GCAAAGAGTTTGGTGCCCAGCTAATCCCTTGCCTTCCTTTGCGAAAACCTTTGCGGGCCTTTGCGTTAAATCAATCGCCCCAACTCCAAGCCCTAATCAGTTCCAGTCTGATCGCTCTCGTCTCTTCCGCAACCAAGCCCAAACAAAATATGCCGGCAGCCCCGCCAGCATGATCCCAAGACTAATCGCTGTGTTTAGCGGCTCCTTATACACGACGCTAAATGTAATCACGCAACAGGCCGCAATAAAGAAAAGCGTCGTAAAGGGATGACCCGGAATGTGGAAGTAATCGCCGGTCGGATTACGTCTGCGAAAAACAAATACGCACACGGCCGTCAGCGCAAAGAACACTACATCGACTGACACCACATAATTTAGAATTTGTTCGAAGCGACTGGCGACCAGCACAATCACAATTGCCAGCGCGCCCTGCAGCGCAATCGCTATCGCCGGCACGCGAGCGCGATTAAGCCAGGCCAGTTGCTTGAAGAAGAGGCCGTCATCAGCCATCGCGAAATAGACTCGCGGCGCGGTCAGCATGCTCTGACTCAGAAAACCAATCGTGGAAATCGCAATGCCCGCGGCCAGGAAGCGCCCCCCTTTTTCACCGAGCGCCAGCCGCATGACAGCCGATGCCGGAGTTTTCGTTTGCGCCAGCCCTGGCGCGCCCAGAGCATGCACACAGACATAATTAACCGACAAATAAACCACGATTACGCCCAATACGCCGAACAATAATCCGCGCGGCAAATTACGGCGCGGCTCGCGCACTTCGCCGGCGACGAAACAGGCGGTCTGCCAACCTCCATAGGCAAATTGTGCCGGAATCAAAGCCGCTCCAAAAGCGACCAACGACTGCCATACAGTCACCGTAGATCCAGTTGAGGTTGTCACTGCCGCACCCGGCGCCGGCCCGCTGACCGTCAGCCCAAATGCGACCAATGCCCCAATCGCAATCAGTTTGAGCACCATGAAAACATTTTGAGTCACGCTGCCAGCGCGCACGCCGATACAGTTTATGATCGTTAGCAATGCCAGCGCGGCCGAAGCCAGGAGCGCTGCCCGCAAGTCCGTTACGTGCAGACCAACCAACTCAAAAACATGATTCGCAAAGATGAGCGCGACTGCCGCCATCCCGCCGGTCTGAATTACGAACAGCAGACTCCAACCGTACCCAAAGGCCACCAACGGGTGAAGGGCGTCGCGCAGGTAGACATACTGGCCGCCGGATTCTGAACTTTGCGATGAAAGTTCGGCATAGATGAACGCGCCAGCGAGCGCAATCAAACCGCCGACCGCCCATGCCCCCAGAATCAAGAACGGTGTGTGTACCTGCTGCGCGACCACGTAAGGATTAGTGAAGATGCCCGCGCCGATGATTCCACCCATCACGATCATCGTGGCGTCAAAGAGCCCGAGACGCCGGGCGAGATGTGGCTGAGTTTGAGCCTTCGTTGAAATCGTCTTGTTCATGTTCGAGAGTCAATTGCGGACGGGGTCATGGCCGGTCCTGAAACTGGCACCTAACCAGCCCCGCTATTTAGAATCTTTCATGGCTCGGTCAAGCAACTCGAGAAGTCCTAAACGCTCAGCCCACCGGTTCAAATATTCGAAATCGAGTTCAGAAGCCTGGGTGCCGATGATCCCCTTCACGTCGCGCCACTGCAGCTCGGAGACTTCTTTGCCCATACGATACCATTCCAATTTGGCCAGAATGGTGTCCTCGGCTGAAGCAATCCAGATCCGCTGCTCTTCAGTGGGATCGAGTTTGTATTGCTGCCGTCTGGAGAGTTGTTGCTTCGCCAAGTCTGTGGCAGGGACAAAAATGTCGACTTTGAAGATCGCTTTTAGATGGATCACATTAAACGAGCGACCTCGTTCAATCGCCCGTCGAACGGTTAGGTCATCAATGTAGAACTCATCTTTTAACGTCGCGACCAGCGGTTCAATGTGACGGAAATCGACATTGGCGATAATGTCGATATCGCCACTCGCTCGGTACTCGCCATGTATCGAACTCGCAAAGGATCCGACAACAACGTAGTCAATCCCCAGAGCGTCAAACGCGCGGGCAACTTGAATCAAGACAACCAGAGGGTTTTCCATATGGATTCAGTAACCTGCGGCTTTGGGATCAAAACCATAAGCGCGAATCACATCATCCCTTGGCAATAGTCTGGCAATTAACCGACGACGCAACTCATCTTCGCTCGCTTGAGGAAATCGGCGTCGCAGGTCAGAGAGGACCAACTCGCGCAACAGCTGAATCAGATCGAACGTTAACCTTAACTTCTTACCAGGCGCAGCACTGCGGAGTAGCTGAAAGAGCAATCTTTGAGCTTCGGGGGATGTATCTGACGAAAGAGGTCCCATGTCTAAGTTGTGATTGCTCGGAGTTTACTCTTTCAAGAGTTGATTTGCGATCACCAGTTTTTGAATCTCGGAAGTGCCTTCATAGATACGCAACGCGCGCACGTCGCGATAGAGACGTTCGACGACCGTGCCGCGCACCAGACCGGCGCCGCCGTGAATCTGCAACGCTTGATCGATAATCCTTCCGGCGGCCTCAGTGGCAAACAGCTTGGCTTCGCTCGCCTCGCGAGTTGAGCTGGAGGCGCCTGCATCTTTCAAATAGGCGGCGCGATACACCAGCAGACGGGCGGCGTCCAGTTCGGTCGCCATGTCAGCCAGCTTCTCCTGAATCAACTGATGACCTGAAAGTGGGCGGCCAAATTGCTCGCGGGACTTTGCGTGCAGAATACTTTCGTCGAGCGCCCGCCGCGCCATGCCGCACGCGGCCGCGCCCACGCTGGCGCGAAACAGATCCAGCGTTTGCAGCGACAAGCGCAGGCCATCGCCCGGTGCGCCAATCATGTCTTCGGCAGGGACCTTGCAGCCCTTGAATTCAAGCGCGCCGATCGGATGCGGCGCCATCATTTCCGTTCGTTCGGTAACGCTGAACCCCGGCATGCGGGCAGAGACTATGAAGGCAGAAATCTCGGCACGGCCATCGTCGCGCGTGCCGGTGCGCGCGAACACCGTGTAGAAGTCGGCGACGCCGGCGTTTGATATGAATCGCTTGCGCCCGTCGATAATGTACGCTTCGTCTTCGCGGCGAGCTGTAGTTTTGAGAGCCGCGACATCGGACCCGGCATCCGGTTCAGTCAAAGCAAAAGCGGCGATGGCCTTGCCGTTTGCGGCGCGCGCTAACCAGAAGTCGCGCACGTGTTCGGTGGCCGCCTGGCTGATCGCATAGGTACCCAAGCCCTGCATTACGAAAGCGAGGTCCGCCAACGAAGAGGAATGTGAGAGCGTCTCGCGAATGATGCAGAACGAGCGCAGATCGAATGTCTGGCCGGGTGTTGCGACGGCATAGCGCAACAGATCGGCTTCAAACAGCAACATCACGTAACCGCGGACGGCTTCGTCGGCGTCCTGCTCATCGTCGCCCGCGCGCACTTCGACTTCCCGCTCGGCTAAATCGGCGACCTCAGCCGACAGCTTTCGATGATCGACCGAGAAGAACGGTGTAGTTTCGATGAATCGATCCATTTTGGTTATTTCCGATTGCCAATTGCCGATCGCCGATTTTTAAAGCCGGTCGTGTTGTACAAATTCATGCCCGGCAAGAATGGCAATCGGCAATTGGAAATTGAAAATCGGCAATCACCCGAACTTCGCTTCACGCTTCGCCAGAAATGCGTCGTGCGCTTCATGAAAATCCGGATGCTGCATGCACAAAGCCTGTGTGACGGCTTCGGCTTCCAAACCAGACTCGAATCCCATGTGCATCTCTCGGTTCAGCATCTCTTTGGTCTTGGCCAGGCCCAACGCAGGACCGCGCGCTAACTTTTCGGCAAACTCGCGCGTTGCTGTTTCCAGTTGATCGCGCGGCACGACCCTATTGTAGAGACCGATCGCTGCGGCCTCCTCTGCCGTGATGAAATCGCCGGTCATTAAGAGTTCACTAGCTTTCGACAAGCCCACTACCC
>JAWWPL010000213.1:0-5594 GCA_033850605.1 Blastocatellia bacterium
CAGACGCAACCGCGTTGCGGTTGAGGACAAGATTGCTTTCGTTACCCAGGGTAGCCGAAGCGGCAACCCTGGGCTGGAGGCCGTTGCCCCGTTGGGGCATAACTGAGAACCTGTCGTCATGCCTACACAAAAGCCCACGGAGAACGCTACACGCGCACCTGCGGCACGGACCGGTCGCTACGGCAAGCCGCTCAAGATAACTAAGGGGCTCATCCTGATGACCTCGTGCGCGCTGTCAGTCGTAGTTCTTATGGTTTGATTCGTTCATGAACATTTGGAGTTCTAAGCGATCGACTATTTAACTTTTCGTTTGAATTTGAAGACGCCTGATTGCCCCGGTTCCAGGGAAGTAATGATGTCGGTGAGAGAGGTCGAACCCGGGCGGTCGCCGAGGATGACTCCGCCCCGGTCGTCGCGCGCGCCAACAATGTGCTCGGTGGTGGCGCCCCAGGTGTTTGGGGCGGAATTACCATTTTCGCTGATCACGAGGTTATAAGCCGTCAGCAAAGAATTGCCGACACCCGCGGAGCTGCTGACATTTTCATAGCTGACGGCAAATTCAATTTCAGATCCCCGCGCCGCTCCTGCAGCATTACTGCCTGGCTTAAGCACCGTTGCTGACCTATCGAGCCGGATGAAACCTGTATAGAGACGATCGATGGTCTCGTTACCTGCCGTAGGCGTAGCGGTTGAGGTAACGCAGATCACAGTCTCGAAACCGGTGAATAATTTGAGACCGGCAGGGGCCTTGATTCGCACCAACACAATGGCCGCGGCGCGATAGGCTACTGGTATCGCAAGGCTCGGTTTTGACGTTCCCAGGATGACATAGTTATCGCCGCTGTCGAGACTGACCTCGATCTCGAAACCGAGCGGTGTGGTGGGTGCGCTCAGCACAAACACATCGTCGCCGGCGCCGGTATTTTGAATTGTGTTTCGGAAAACGATCGTGCCGGGAGTCGCAGTCACGCCGCCGGAAGAAACGTTCGCGAGACCGGTGCTAATGCTGCGGTTAGTGAAATCGTCGTTGATTCCAGTGGGGCCCATGGCGCCCGGTACACCGCAGGGTCCAATCAGAACGTCGCCAACATTTAGCGGGCCGTCGTCGATCATGACCGCACCTTGAACCGGCAGGGTCAGCACGATCATCGCCAGGCATATAGGCAACAGGCAAAGATAAGTGGTTTTTCTCCCGAGTCTTTTCATTATTCATTTCCGAGAACAGTGAAGGTGGGGTTGCGTAGGTGCGTGGAGGAATTGATAACGATCACACTTTAGAGTGGCTGCGATCTCAACCAAGTCACCGGTCCATTAATGGTTTGCGGCGCGGCCGTTTGGTGAGGCCGATTTCGTCGCGCAGGGTGCGGTGCCGATTGTCCAGCATGGCCAGCAGGGCCTGGTGGCTGGTGAGTCCCAGGAGTCTGGCCGCTGCCGTGGGCTTGTTGTCCGCAGCGGTCAGGGCCTGTCGTATCAGCTTCGCTTCAAATTCCAGTACCGCGCTGCGAAGGTCAAGAGGTTGAGGCTGTTCGTCACAGCTATTGCTGTTCATTAAGAGAGTCATGTGAGTTGTTCCTTTTCTGGTGCTGAGGTTAAGCGTTTCGAAAGATTGACGCCGGATTATTGATTTCCCGTAACGCGTCGTGCTCTCTGCGCCGGTTTTGTTTCCGTCTGGGAAGAGGCCTTCGCGGGCTTAGCAGTTTCTCCGGTTCGGTTTGAGAGTGGCAGGATCACGCGCTGTACTTTGCTGTTGGCGGGCCGGCGAGCGTCGCCCCAGATTGTCTTTGTCGGCTCGATCTTCGCGGGCGCTACCTTTGTCGTGATGTCATCGTCTCCGTCCGCAGACTCTTCGTCATCGGACGCGAGCGAAGTGTTTTCCGCAGCGGCGGCTGAGGCTTTTGCAGCTGTATTGTCCTTTGGTATTTGGGGATCGCGTTTGTTAGCGATCTGATCCATTGTCGTGGCCCCGAAGCGGGCGCCTAAGTCGCGGTAGATTCGTCCGGCAACCGTGACAGGAAAGTGATTACGGCCGTCTGCCCCACGCCCGATCACCACCACGGCGAGGCGGGGATTGTTGAGCGGGGCGTACGACGTGAACAGACCAACCCAGACGCCCTGTTCAATACAGGTGCCGGTTTTTCCGGCGATAGTCTCGCGGGGATTGAAGGCGCGGCGGCCTGAGCCGTAATTAACCGCGCCAATCATTCCAGGAACCATGCGTTCGAAAGAGTCAGCATTGATATCGACTAAGCGACGAACTTTTGGCGCTGATCTTCTTTCGTCCTTCAGCGTGCGGGGGACAAAAGGAGTAATCAGCTTGCCGCCATTGGCCATGGCTGAGACGAGCGTGGCCAGTTGCACTGCGGTTACTTTGAAGTCATCACCATGCGAGGACATGTGATTGACCGCAAAGCCTGTCTTGGCTTTGGGCACACTACCCTGGGATTCATTGCTGAGGTTAATGCCGGTCTTCTCGCCCAGTCCGAGTTGACGCGCGTAGGAAATCATCTTCTTAAAGCCAACTTGTCCACCAACCTGCTGAAAGTACTCGTTCTTGGAGTGTGCCAGGGCGCTCGTAAGATCGACTTTGTTCGAGTAAGAGATGGCCGCGGTGTTGGCGGGATCGATTATCTTTTCGTTCAGGCCGGCCAGCCCGGTCACCAGTTTGATGGTCGAGCAGGGCTTGACGCCCTCTCGTAAAGCCCACTGTTGATTTACTACTGAATAGATGCGTCCCGTCTGCGGATCCATGACTACGACAGTGCCGGCGTGATGGCCGAGCGCATTGACAGCGACGCGGCGTATTTCAGGATCCTCGCCGGTGACGTCGTCTTTTTCGATCATCGATTGCACGAGGTTCCGCATGGCTTCTTCGGCTGCTCGCTCTCTGGCAACGGCGGCCAGGTGGGCAGCTTCAGCAAGTGCGCGCCGGCGGGCTGTCAAACGTTGGATTTCTGCGCGGCGGCTGCGTGATCCGCGCTTCTCAGCGCGTCCATGTTTTCGATCTTTGGCAGGCTGCCTGGTGGCTCCGATCGCGATCTGGCAGATCGACATTGAGAGCAACAGAAACAGAACGGATAAGGAGCGAACCAGGCGGTGGATTGAATTCATTTCTGAGGGGCCTTTCTCTTTTTTTAGTTGGCTGGATTGGCGAACATCCGAGTAACTAAATGTTGGGTAGGATTGTGGCGAATGCGAACGACTGTTTGCGGAAGGCCGGGGTGACGTGCCCCACATGTTTGTCGATCAGCGCGTTTTCTCAACGCTAATGAGATTTAGGGCACGTTTCGTGCCAGCATCAAGTTTTGCGGCACGATCTCTTTAATCAGAATTTTTCGGCGAGGGCGATCGAGCGGTTCAGCCGGCCGGCTCTAATGCTAGAGCCCGGGAGATTTGAAAAGATTCAAGTTGAGGCTTCACAGTATTTTCGAAACAGGCGGGGCAGATACCATGCGAGAACTCAGCTTGAGAATGATCGGCGACATAGGTTTCAACATGCTGCCAACAGTCCAGGTCATTACGAATCTTCTTGCAGTACGAACAGATGGGCAGAATTCCCTCCAATTGCTTCACATGGGCGAGGGCCGCTTCAAGCTGCCCGACGCGCTCAGCCAGACTGGTTTGCAGTTCGACTATTCGCGCTCCAACCTGCACGCGCACACGTAACTCATCACGATCGTAAGGCTTGGTTAGATAGTCGTCCGCGCCGGCTTCGATCCCCTTAACGATCTCGCGGACGCCGTGGTTTGCGGTCAGCAGAATAATGTAAGGAGGGATCGGGTTAGGTAACAGCCGCGCCCGGCGGCAAAGCTCGAGGCCGTCAATCCCCGGCATCATAATGTCCAGAATCGCGAGTGATGGAGCCCCGGGTTGCCGCAACACGTTCCACGCGGCTTCACCGTCGTGAGTCGTCATAACCTCGTGGCCCCACTTACGAAGCAAAGTCTCGAGGATCTTCCTTGAAACCGCATCGTCTTCAGCAATGATTACTCTCACCGAAGCCTCCTTTGCCGCTCTGACAGAAGCGCCTCAGTTGCCCTGGCAAGTTCGTCGTCCATTTGTTGTAAGAGTTCACCAACACCTTCCAGTGAGTGCTCACATTCGATCCTTTCCAGCTTGTTGCAAGTCTCGGCAACGCGGCGAACGCCCAGGTTGGCGCTGCTTCCTTTCAAATTATGCACGGCTCGTTTTAGCAGCACCCATTCGTTTGCGAGGGCAGCCTCTCGAATCGCCTGCATTCGCTGAGGTGCATCCACCAGGTATAGATCGATCAGCTCAACAATCAGGTCGGTTCCATCATCCGCCTGTAACTCTTCGAAGGCGTTGAGCAACTCCATGTCGACTGCCTCGCCGCTGACCTCACCGGCCAACACCGGGACGCGGCGAAGCGTTTCCTGGGTTTCATTGCTAATAATCTGTTCAAATGACATCGTCTGGTTCGTTCTGCGAAAAAGCTAGGCGGCGATTTTTCTCAACTGCCGATTGCCGAGTAACATGCGAATCGCGCTTTGAAGTTGCTGAGGCGTGAAGGGTTTTGGCAGAAATGCTGTAGCCCCGGCGGAAAAACTACTGGCCATTAGTTTGATGTCCCGCTCGGCGGTAACCATCATGATGGGAATCCGCATCAGCCGTTTTTCCGTTCGCATGTAGCGGATGAGGTCCAGCCCTTCCAGAAAGGGCATCGTCATGTCCAGAATCGCGGCCTTGAAAGCGGAGTCAGACTGGAGAATGCGATAGGCCGCGCGACCGTCTTCGGCCACGACTACTTCGTATTCCAGCTGCTTGAGTATGGTACTGATGAGATGCCTCATCACCGGATCATCATCCGCGACCAGGACTCGTTTCGATATTTGCAATGGTTCTGGTGACATTTTGTTTGGTCCTTTCAATAATCTGGTAATCAGGCGGCTTTTCTTTGGTTGTCAAGAATTACGCTTGATGAAATTTTGGCGACACTCAAAATCTCTTCCGGCGTGCCCACAATTCGCTTCATAAGGATGCTCCGTTCAGGCTGATTGCAGACTCTGCTCTTTGAGGAATTCACGAATGCGCTCGAATCCTAGCCTGGTTTGCGCCACCAAAGGCGAGGCATTTTCCAGATGCGCTGCGTGACCTGCCTCTTCCAATTCGCGCAGCGACTCAATCACGGCGGTCATTCCGCAGTTGGCGCTGGTGCCCACGCAGTTGTGGGCAATTGACTCGACCGCGCGATGGTCCCGGGAAATGAGGGCCTCATCCAGCTTTTCGAGGCTTTCTGACATGTGCGTTATATAAATTTCGAGTATCTCGGAAAATTCTTCCGGAGAGTCACCCATCGCTTCATGAAATCTGACCACATCAACCGGCGAAGCGTTACTCGCGATTTTGACCCTGGCTTCGTCCTTTACGACCTCGGCAAAGCACGCGTCGAGCACTCGAATTAATTCTTCCACCTTAACGGGCTTGGAAACATAATCATCCATGCCGGCGGCTATGCATTTTTCCCGATCGCCCTGGAGCGCATGCGCCGTCATGGCCACGATTGGCGTATGTTTCACTTCACCTTCGAGGCGGCGAATCTCCGCGGTCGCTTCATAGCCATCCATCTCGGGCATCTG
>JAWWPL010000259.1:0-3884 GCA_033850605.1 Blastocatellia bacterium
CACCGCGATAATTGCTTCACCAGCAATCAGACCAGAGGCCAGGGGAATCCGATAATCTTTTTCTGTTTCGGGAGAAACCTTAGCCCAGACAACTTGACCGACTCCGCCAAGAATGAAGGTCATCAGGACTGAGGCTGGGATCAGCATCCCAATGCCGATCGCCGAGGGCGAGGGAATTTTCTCGCCCCACTTTTCAGCCAGCAGAGTAAGCATGACCCCTACCGCAATTCCTATGGCCAGACCGACTAAACAGCCTGGCGGCAAGGCGCTGAAACCCTTCGTGAGGAGCTCGGCAAAGCCGGCCCACTTGACGCTGATAGGCGCGGACAAACCCTGCGGCCCGATACCGAATTTATCGCGCAGAATCGGATAGACGATCGCTGTCGCTATTGATCCGACCGGGGCTGCGATCAACTGCGCAATCGTGAGGTTTCGCGGATTTGACTTGAGCAACTGGCCCGCTTTGAAGTCCTGCATCAACGCTTCAGAAGTCACCGCGATTGTTCCCGTCAGTCCACTGGAAGACATGTTAACCGGCACGTTGCCCGGTGAAATAAATGCAAACACAGCCTGCATCATGTTCGACATCGCACTGATCGGTCCCCAGTTCGTCTCTCCAAGGACGCGCAAGCCGACCAGCATCAATGGCAGAGACAGCAAGATAGCAATGAACGACAGATAAACCGGAATGCCCATGCTGATGTACTGAACCAGGCAGATCACAACAGCCATGACGATGGAACCGATGGCAACCCACTGCATGGGGAAATCAGTGTGTTCCATCTGGCTGCCTCTGAGCCCGCGAAAAGTCTTGACGATCAAGTTCCACTTCAGCGCCAGCGAAGTGAGTCCACCGGCAACCATCAAGCCCGTGGCCGGCCACATTACCCAACGCAACGTGATGGGAAATGTCTGCTCAGAAATCATTCCGTGCGACAGCAAAAACGGCGGCAGAATAAACCAACTAACGGCGGTACCGATGGCCATCGCCAAACAGATACGAAAACCGACTAGCAAACCCGAACCAAACGACAGCAGACTGAAGTTGAAACCGATATTCATCGGCTGCATACCCGGAAGAAACCACGTATCTCTAATCAACTTCCAGTAAGTCGTGATCGCCATCAGCGCGCCGGAGGCGAACGTCCCGAGTCCGAGAGCTTTCAACGGCCCGGACGACGCGCCTTTCTCGCGCCCTTCGTGCAGCACTTTGATAGTCTCGCCCGCTGCCAAACCATCGGCGTAGGTTAGATTCTCCTCATCGATGTAATGCCGGCGCATCGGCACGGCTAAAAGGATGCCGAGTAAGCTGGCGCTGCAAAGCCAGAAAAAGATTTGCCAGGTGCCGAGATGAATTGGTGGATTCAGCACGCCCTTGGCATTCAATAAATCGAATGCGGCCAACAACACGCACATGAACGCCGTCTGTCCCGCACTGGTACCCATGGTCTGCACGATATTGTTTTCGCGCGCGTTGGTGCCGGTCGCGCGCAGGATCAGTACCAGCGCAATAAAACCGAAGAATGCGGAGACTACCGATAAGTTTGGACCAAACCCGAGTTTGAGGACGCAGTAGGGATAGGCGCTGCCAATGACCACGGCCACGAGCAGACCGACAATGATCGATCTCAGGGTAAGTTCAGGGCCGGTCGTGGCCTCCGCGGCGTTCTTTGCCATCAGTTGTCTCCGTCTGCCTCACTTTGATTTTAAATCTGCGGCGGTCGGATGCTTCGGCTGATACAGGCCGAGTCTGCCACCGCCCGGCAGCATGACTGTCGTCAGCAATCCCCACCGCGGTTCCTGGACTTCCTCGCATGCGACACCCTTCGCGGCGAGTGCTGACATCTCACTCTTCAGATCGTCACACATTAGATAGAGTTGGTGCGCCCCATTGTCCCCGGGATGAAAGGCGACTTCAGACGGTGGCAGCGCGAAGATTAACCATCCATGCCCGGCATCGACAGAGGGAAAGCCAAGGACGTCTTTGAAGAAAGCACGATCAGCTTCGGCATCCTGGCTATAGACGATCACGTGCGCCCCATTGATCATGAATGTAGTCCTCTTCTTATGGAATAGCAGCCCGAACGGTTACAACTCCTGACCTCCTACCACGCCACTGCATATCTTCCTCGACGCGGATCGGCGCCGCCGGAAATCACACCAGACTTTACGTCAAACATGATCACGGTCGGCGATGAACCCGTCCCCCAGCCGGATTGGATCTTCAGCTTATGGCCGCGCGACTTCAGCTGACTGATCACGTCGGCCGGGATGCGTGACTCGATGTTAAGCACGCCCGCCAGGAATTCGTGATTGTCGAACGAGCTGACGTAATGCTGTGTATCAAAGCGTGGGGCTTCGACGGCCTCCTGGGGATTCATGCCGAACTCGATTACATTGAGCAGTACCTGCACCAGTGCCTGATCCTGATTGTCGCCGCCCGGAGTGCTGAGAACCATAAAGGGCTGGCCGTCTTTGAGTACCAGCGTCGGAGTCAGAGTAATCCGGGGACGCTTTCCCGGCGCCACCACGTTGGGACTGCTGGGATCAGTCAGGGCGGATTGCAAACGTTGGCCCATCAAAACGCCGGTATCTCCGGCCACCACGGCCGGCAGCCAGGCGCCGCTGGGCGTAGCACTGAACATGTTGCCGTCCTTGTCGATCACATTAACGCAGGTCGTGTCGTTGGCTTTTTCAATCTCCGGAACCGGCGCGGCGTTATAGGAAATTTGTCCGGCACTGGCCAACAGCGGCTTCATGTTTGACGGATCGCCCGGACGCTGTGCCAACGATGCTTTTTGTTCGTCGATTAGAGATCGCCGCACCGCCGCATAGTCTTTGGAAAGTAATTGCTGGGTGGGAATCTTTACAAAGTCGGGATCGCCATAGAAGCGGTCGCGATCCGCAAACCCGAGCTTTAAAGCTTCGGTAACCGTATGAATGTACTCAGGTGAGTTCTGACCCATCTTCTTTAAGTCATAGCCCTCGAGCAGATTCAGCACTTCGACCATCATTGGGCCCTGGGCCCAGAATCCCGTCTTGTAGACTTCATAACCGCGGTACTCGCCTTTGACCGGCGCGCCGACCCGCGCATGCCAGCCGGCGAGATCGGAAGCCGCCAACAACCCGCCGTTCGTCTGCATGTAATCACCGATGCGTTTTGCCAGCGCTCCCTTGTAAAAATAATCACGCGCAGCCAGTAGGGCCGCATGACGGCCACGGCCGGCATTTCGTTTTTCGGCGGCTGTGATCGAGCGTAAAGTGCGCGCAAGATCCGCTTGGACAAACACATCGCCGACTTTTGGGACCTGGCCGTTAGGAAGAAAGACGCGTTTCGCGTCGGGCCATTGTGAAAAGATCGGCGCGCGCGTAGTGATGTATTGCACCCGCAGTTCATCGATAGGAAATCCGTCAGCAAGTTCGATGGCCGGCTGCATTACTTCGGCGAGTGATTTAGTGCCGAATTGATCGAGCGCGGTCACGCACGCATCGAGCACGGCGGGAACGGTAGCCGCCAAAGGACCCGTCGAAGGAATCGTTCCTGACTGAGCACCCGCCATGGTGGGCATGTCCCCGCCGCCGTTGGCGCGTTGTGTGGCCGCAGAGTCGGGGGCCGTCGCGGCAGTGACAGAGCCACGCTGCCGCGCGCGATTCACAAAGAATTCTCTTGTTGCTTTCGCGGGAGCCGTTCCCATACCTTCAACCACTGCCACGTCTCTCCCCTTTAGCTTGATCAGGATGGGAACTTCGCCGCCGAACGAAAAATGCGAAAACTCGATCACCGATGCCGCCAGGATCGTCGCCACGCCCGCATCCACAGCATTACCGCCCTGCTGGAGAATGCGCATGCCGGCTTCGACTGAGAGCGGCTGTCCTCCGGCAAC
>JAWWPL010000266.1:0-2665 GCA_033850605.1 Blastocatellia bacterium
GCTTCAAAGATCGCGGAGCGCTTGAATAGACCATGTGTGGTGATCTCGCTTGATGGCGACGTGGGCCATGGTTCGGCGCGCAGCATCCAGGCCTATCATCTTTTTGACGGCCTGACGGTTTGCCGCGACTTGCTTGATAAGTTCGGTGGGCACTCGCACGCGGCCGGGCTGGCGATCCGGCGCGAACACATCCCGGAATTCCGCCGGCGCTTGAATGAACACGCGGCGTCGTGCTTGACTGAAGCAGATCTGGAACCAGTGCTCGCGATCGATGTTGAGGTTACTCCGGAATCGATAGGGTTTCGGCTGGCGCAAGATCTGAGCGCGCTTGAGCCCTTTGGCGCCGGCAATCCGCGCCCGGTTTTCGTTACTCGCGGGCTTAGAGTTCTGAGCGAACCGCAGATCATCAAGGAGCAACATCTAAAGCTTCGGGTCGGCGGCGACGACCATCGCCCCATCGAAGCGATCTGGTGGCGGGGCGTAGAAGAAACCGAGCAAACTCCAAAGGCCCATGACCACATCGATCTTGCATACGAGTTGGAAGCAAACCGCTGGCACGGTGATATCAGGGTGCAATTGAATGTGAAGGACATGAAGGTCCACGACAACTAGCATCGTTTAGAGGCGGGCTACCGCCCGCCTTCGCGATTGGTTCACTTGTCCGGCTGATGACGGCGGACAAGTCCCGCCGTCTAAACGCGGAATGAGATTTACAGAATGCGGGCGGTAGCCCGCCTCTAAACGAGCACGAGATGTAATGCAGGCAGTAACTCCAAAAAAACGAATCAGCGCGGTTGACTTGCGCGCCCGCGTCCCGGCGATCGCGCGCGGGTTGGCGCTATTCCTGTTAGTTGGCGGCGCGATTTTTGTCGGCGTGTCTTACTACAAGATGCGCAACAACACTCCATTTCGATTGAAGTCGGAAGCGCCCGCGCTGTCGAAGGAGATTACCGGAATCATCAACGGCTACGAACGACGTATTACCAAGGACGATCGTCTGTACCTTTGGCTGCGGGCCGCGCGCGATGTTTCTTATGCCGACGGTCATCACGAACTCGAGAGCGTCAACCTCGAAGTGTTTCAGCCCACAGGCGATAAGCCGGATCAGATCACCGCGGACCGCGCCATTTATGACGAGAAGAGCGGATCGGGCCAGTTCAACGGCAACGTCCAAATCGAAACCCACGAATCCTTGAAAGTGAAAACAGATTCGCTCGTCTATCATCAGGATTCCAAAATAGCCGAAACGTCTGCGCCGATTACCTTCGAACGCGAGAACGTTTCCGGTAGCTCTGTCGGTGCTTTGGTGGACAACGAGAAGAAGCGCATGGAGCTACGCAGCCAGGTCGCGGTCACGGTCGCTCCCGCGGCCTTCGAGGATCCGAAGACTAAAGATACCAAGCCAACCAAATTGAAGGGCTCGCGCGCCCAGCCGGTGACGATTCATGCAGCGCAAGGTGTGTTCGAGCAGACTACGATGCGTCTAACTTTTTCGGGGGGCGCTACCGCCGAACAGGATCAGGACATCATGAGCGGCGACAATCTCACCGCGATCCTCAACGAGAAAAAGAAGCTGCAAAAGATCGAAATGCGCGGCAATTCTTATCTGCGCTCGATGGAAGTGGGGCACGCGGCCGAAGCACACTCGGTCGACATGGATTTCTTTCTCGACGACGATCAGCGTTTGCAGCGCGCTTATGGCTCGCGTGACATTCGCGCCCAGACACTCAACGCGGATTCCGACATGCAATTAAGCGGAGCAAATGGTCTGGAGTTGACCTTTCAGGCCCAGGGTGATCGCAGTCTGCTGAAAGAGATGCGAGCCGATGGGCGTTCGATAGTTACCCTGTCGGCCCCGAAGTCGCGGGCAAATGATCCGCGCGCGGCCAGCAAGCGCCTGACGGCGGACGCCATTAAGATGAGCTGGCGCGCAACCGGTAAAGATTTGGACAAGGCCGAAGCAGTCGGTAATGCTGAGTTGTATGTCGAGCCCGTGCAGAAAACAGCAAAGACGGATCGAAAGACGCTTACCGCGCCGCGCTTCGATTGCGACTTTTTCGAGGGCGGTAATATCGCGCGTAACTGCACCGCGACTGGCGGCGCCAAAGCGGTCTTCGATCCTTTTCAACCAAACGACAAGCACGGAACCCGCACCATGACGGCGCAGAAGATGGCAGCGCTCTTTGTGCGCGAAACCCAGGACATCGACAAAGTTGACGCCACCGGCGAGGCCAAATTCAACGAAAATGATCGCAATGGAATTGCCAACGCCATGTCTTATGGCGCAGCTGACGAAACCGTGCGCCTGCGTGGTGGCGAGCCGACAGTTTGGGATTCACGCGCCCGCACGAAGGCGGTGGAGATTGATTCGAACAATGCCACCCACATTTCATCCTGCCGTGGAAAAGTGCAGACGACCTATTACAGTCAGGAGCAGACGAACGGCGCGGCGCCTTTTCGAAAAGTGAAGAGTCCGGTCTACCTGCAGGGCGATCGCGCCGAACTGAATCACGATACCGGTGTGGCGACTTACTTTGGCAACGGGCGCATGTGGCAAGACGATAACTTTGTGCGGGCCGACACAATCACTCTCATCCGAGAACAGAAACAGATGGAAGAACGCGGCCACGAGCAGAGACCGCAATACCAGCACAAACAAAAGACA
>JAWWPL010000320.1:0-4524 GCA_033850605.1 Blastocatellia bacterium
CTGCACGCCCGCGCGGTCACCATCATAGTTCACCACCACCTTACGCGCAAATCTGGCGAGGAGTTTGGGGTGGTCGGGTGTCAACGCCGTGCCCAGGCTCGCCACCACGTTTCGCACCCCGATTTGATACGGCACGATCAGATCCAGATAGCCTTCGACCAGGATGGCAAAGCCCTGCCGCCGGATCTCATCACGCGTTAGATTGAGCCCATACAAATGCCGCCCCTTCGTGTAGGCCGCTGTTTCGGGGGAGTTTAGATACTTTGGCTCGCCTTCCGGATCCAGCGTGCGACCCCCAAAGGCTATGGCGCGGCCCTGAGCGTCGATCACCGGAAACATCAAACGGCCGCGAAAACGATCGTACGAGCCGCCTTCGTCTTTTTTCACCACCAGTCCACTCTTCTCGATCTGCTCCTGGGTCGCGCCTTTCTGGCGCAGATGAGTTGAAAGCGCGTCCCAACTGTCGGGAGCAAAGCCAAGCCGGAAAGCCTGGCGCGTCTCTTCGGTAATTCCGCGCTGGTCCAGATAATCTCGGGTGGCCCGCGCCGCGGTGGTCGTACTCTTAAGTTGATCTTCCCACCAAACGAGTGCCCACTGATTCAGATCGATTACTTGATCGGATTCGCGCTTGCGGGCTTCAAACCGACTATCGTCGATCTGTTTGGGCAGCGGAACGCCCGTTTTCTCGGCCACGATCTTGATCGCCTCCGGAAAGGCGATCCGTTCCATCTCCATCACAAAGTTAAAGACGTTGCCGCCCTTGTGACATCCGAAGCAGTAAAAAATTTCTTTGGCGGGACTGACTGAGAACGACGCGGTCTTTTCTTTGTGGAAAGGGCAACAGGCCATCCAATTCGCACCCTTTTTTTTCAGCGAGACATAGTCCTGCACGACGCGGACGATGTCCGCTTGTCGTTTGAGATCATCGATGAACGTTTGTGGAAAACGCACTGGTGTCTATTGAGCCATATTGATTAGCGGAAGCCGACGATAAGGACGCTAAAGCGCCCTTTAAATCTCTCCGCGCTTTGTAACCAGTCCTTTAAGGGCTGGCCTAATAACCCTTCGGGAAAGCCGCGTGAACGCGGCTCATCGTCGTGACGACTTTCGAATTGCGTCACTGTTCCATCTCGGAAGCAATCTTGATGAAGACACGCGGTTCCGCGGGAGTTGCGAAAAGCGGGGCATAAACGATCTCTGACTTAGCCAGCTTTTCGTAAGGCATAAATGCATTTAGTGCTTCGCCTCCGGAATGCTCCAGCATGATCTGGATCGCATCAGTCTTTTCCATCTTGCCCGGAACGTGTATGCGCACATCGACGCACAACGCCGTAGAGGTGAAGCTGCCGTCTCCCGCTGCCTCGCGATAAGCCTCCAGATACATTTCCAAAATCTCGCCGGTGTCGAGATGGGAGGGATCGCCTTCGCCGCTCGCGAGTTGCACTTCGCCGTCGCTGGTAATGAAAGCCCCAAACGGGATGAACGTGCCGAGGTCTTTCAGCATGGCCTGTGCGATTGGAATTACCGCGCTGAGCAGTTTGTCAAAGTCAGGATTGATCATGGTTCAATTACTGTTTCAACTCCACAATGGTCGCCCCCGTCCCGCCTTTATCCTGTGACGCCGGCTTAAAGCGCGCGACGTGCGGATGGCCGGTTAACAAGTCGGCAACCGCGCGGCGCAGCGCGCCGGTGCCGTGGCCGTGGATTATGCGCAGTTCAGTTAGGCCGTTCAAGAAGGCTTCGTCGAGAAACTTGTCGACCAGATCAACGGCTTCGTCAGTTTGCTTGCCGATTAGCTTCAGTTCCGCGCTGGTCGCCATGTCAGAGTCTGTAGCCTTGCCCCGGAGGTGAACCTCGGTTGTCTGCGCCGCACGTCGCAGTCGGGAGCGAGTCTTGTCGGACTCGGAGCCCTCCCTGACGGTCGGGCTAGTGCCCCGGTCCTGGGGCTCGCTGACTTCTTCGGCTGGTTCGAGATTCTGGAGCTTCTCGCGCAGGTGCAGTGAGCCAACCCGCACTTCGGCCTCTCCGTCTTTGATTCGATCAACGATTCCGATTGAACCGAACGAGAGTAGCCGAACTCGACCGCCAACCGTGAGAGCGCGATTTGAGTCGCGACCTTGAGCACGACCTGGAGCGCGGACATCCTGTCCGCCAGCGGACGCAGTCCGCTCATCGGTTACGGACCTGAAGCCCTTCGCATGATCCAAATCGCCAACTACCTTCCCATCCCGAACCACGCGAACGCCGCGGAGCTGCGAAGGCAAGCCCCCTTCCTGACCTCGAGGCTTTCGATCTTGGGTGGCAACTTTGACGGTCTTGGCAGCGCGCTGAGCCTCGCGCTTCAATTCAGCTACGCGGCGCTCCGCTTCGCGCTCAACTTTCACGCGCGCCGCTCGATCTTCAATTCCGGCAAACAACTCACGACTCAGCTTTTCAAACTCAGCAACCGATTCCGAGAGTTGGCGTTCAAATTGAGTCTGACGTTCGCTTTCACGTTTGTCAGCTTCCTTGTCGAGCGACGCAAACTCTTCCGCGACCGCGGCTCGTTCTTCTTCCAAAGCCCGCCGCAGGACTTCGGCCTCTTCCGCCTCACGTTTGATGCGCCGGAGATAATCGATCGCATCGCGCGAAGATTCTTTGACCTGCCGGTTCGCGTTGCTGATTACCTCGCTCGGGATGCCGAAGCGCTGGGCAATTTCCAAACCGGACGACGAACCGGCCACCCCGACGAGCAGACGATAGGTCGGCCGTAGAGTCTGGTCATCAAATTCAACACTGGCATTCAGCACTCCCGGCTCATTCGCGGCATACATTTTTAATCCCGAGTAATGAGTCGTGGCGAGTACATGCGCCCCGCGCTGTTTGAAATGATCGACAACAGCGACGCCCAGAGCTGAACCCTCTTCGGGATCTGTCCCGGTGCCCACTTCATCCAGGAGCACCAGCGCCGGCGTTTCGCAAGATTCGATCATCGATCCGATGTTGGCTACGTGCGAAGTAAAGGTAGAGAGGTTTGCCGCCAGCGATTGATGATCGCCGATGTCCGCCAGGACAGATCGATAGAAGGGCACGCTTGCTTGCGTAGCGGGAACTGGCAAACCTGAAAGCGCCATCAACGAGAGTAACCCCGCAGTCTTAAGCACGACGGTCTTGCCGCCGGCGTTCGCCCCCGAAATGACCATCGTCGTGTTGTCGGCGTCCAGCTTGAATGAAACCGGAACGACAACTCCCCCGGTGCCACGCAGATTCTCTTCGAGCAGAGGATGACGCGCAGCCACGAATTCCAGAGTGGCACAGACTTCAGTCTGTGATTCGGCAACGCCACACACTGAAGTCTGTGCCACTTCCGGCACCACACAACCAAAACGTTCCGCGAACGTCGCTTTGGCATTAATGAAATCGAGTTCGGTAACAGCTTCGGCAGCGCGCTGAATTGCCGGCAGCTCCCGGCGCAACTCTTCCGACAGCGCGAACAGAATCTCGGCAATCTCGCGTTGTTCCGCCTCACGGAGTGACTGCAATTCATTGTTGGCCTCGATGGTTTCCAGCGGCTCAACAAAAATTGTCTGGCCCGACGAAGACGAACCGTGCGCGACGCCGTCGATGCGTCCGCGATGATCGGCACGCACCGGAATTACGAAACGGTCGTTGCGAACAGTAACCAGTTCTTCCTGGATTGCTTCGCTTGAGCGGCGCATGACGCCTTCCAACGAGCGCGTGATTCGCGAGCGCGCGCGCGCGAGGTCGCGACGAATCCGTGCCAGTTCCGCACTAGCGCGATCATCAAGCTCGCCGCCCGGCAAAATCTTTTTGTGTAAAAGCGCGGCCAGCTTTTTCAGTTCGCCGGGGACATCAGAGACGATCTCGAAAAGCGTGGGCGCTTGCTCGCGATCAGCCAGGACTGCGGCGCGAGCCTCCATCGCTCGCTCACAAAGCCCGGCCAGATCGAGCAGCGCCAAAGGGTCGAGTGCCGCACCTTCGATCTTTAAACGAGAGATCGAATCGTTGGTGTCGGCAATTCCGTCGAACGAGAGACGAGTGCCGCGCTGACGCAGCTCTATGCTTTCCGCCACCGCGCTGAGTGCCTTCTGCAACTGCCGCTGATCGGCTAAAGGCGCCAATGCACCGATGCGATCCCGGCCCATGGCAGTTTGTGCGCCGCGACGCACAAGGGTGCGTAGCGAATCGAACTCCAGAATGTCGAAAGCCTGAGGGTTCATGGGAAAGTTAATCTTAACATCATGGCTCATCGCTGGCTGAATCCTGGCAAGCACCGGTCCCATTCAGATCCGGTCACCTGAAGATGAACCAAACGAACGGATGGCCCTCTCGCTTTGCTCACCTTCGCTTTTTGGAATATATTCGTCAACTTCTCAAACCGAGCTAAACAGAGAAAGAAGGCACGAACGAATGCAAGCTGTACCTATCACCGTCGCGCATGGCGATGGCATTGGCCCGGAAATTATGGAAGCGACGCTTCATATCTTGAAAGAAGCGGGCGCAAAACTACAGATCCACAAAATC
>JAWWPL010000327.1:0-14258 GCA_033850605.1 Blastocatellia bacterium
TCAAAACTCTAATTAGCTCAGAACCCGACGCCGAAACAAACGTTTGTACCTTCAGCGTTTCGTTCTACCTTTCGGATCGAGAAAAAGCTTCTTCAGGATCAGAAAAATATGTCCCCCTCTGACGTAAACAGATCCACCGCCGGCGCAACGCTCCTGGCGCCCGATACAATTTTGCAAAGCCGCTATCGCGTAATTCAATCCCTGGGAAAGGGTGGCATGGGTGCGGTTTATGAAGCGATCGATCTTCGCCTGGGCCACACCGTTGCGCTGAAGCAGACCCTCACAAACGATGAAGGCCAGTGGAAGCAGTTTGAGCGGGAAGCGCGTTTGATGGCCGGGCTGAATCACCCGGCGCTGCCGCGAGTCAGTGATTACTTTACCGAAGGCCACCGCGCGTTCTTTGTCATGCAATACGTCGAGGGTCGTGACCTGGCTGAGATAATCGCGCAACAGCCCGGACCCTTTCCGCGCCCGGCCGTAATTGCATGGGCGGACCAGTTGCTGGACGCGCTGATCTATCTGCACACCCACGAACGACAGATTATTCATCGCGATATCAAGCCTCACAATCTGAAAGTTACCAGCGGCGGCCAAATAATCCTGCTCGACTTTGGGTTGGCCAAGACCCAGACTGCAGACCCTTCGGGTTCTTTATCCTGCACCAGCGTCTTCGGCTATACACCGCGCTATGCGCCGCTCGAGCAAATTCAGGATCTGGGCACCAGTCCGCAGAGTGACATCTATGCTTTGGGCGCAACGCTTTACCATCTGCTCACCGGGGTGAAACCACCCGATGCGCTGGCTCGCGCTACGGCGCTCGTTAGTTCGCGGCCAAATCCGCTCACGCCGGCAAATGAAATTAATGAAGCAGTCGGAGCAGACCTGGCTGCGATTTTGACTCGGGCAATGGCCCAAAATCCGGCTGAGCGTTATGCCACCGCCGCCGAATTCCGGGACGCCCTCCGCCAAATTGGACGCGCCGGTGAAGTCGAAGTCGAGTACGTGATCCGGCCCGCTGAGAGTGAACCAATGGTCGAGGAAAAGGAAGAGATCTCTATGTCGCGGGCCCCTGACGCGAGCTCAACCCGTAAGCTTGGTTCCCATGCGTTGGCCGCGCTATTCGTGATTCTGCTGGCTGCCTTCGCAGTCTTCTGTAATTATTATCCCTGGAAGATTCCCGCGCCCGCACCTCAAACGATGGTCGTGTCTAATCCAGCTGATTTGTCTTCAATTGAGACGGTGCGCGTCACTGCCAATCATCGATCGCGCGATCAAAAGAATGGAACTCCGAAAGCCCAGGCCGGAACACAATTGTCATCGCAGCCCCGCGTAAGAAAATCGACAGGACGAAGCTAGCGCCATCGGACGCGCTGAAAAGTGTGTTAGAAGCAGCTTTGACCAGTCGCTCAGCCGGCTGGGACGCGCGTTAGAACGAGGCATCGATTGCCGGGAACGCGGACGTCCCGTCCGCACTGAGCGCGAAGCGCGAAAAACGCTGCCTGTCTTCGATTCGGGAATACGCGCCTTCGAACCGGAGCGGACGAGACGTCCGCGTTCCCAGCATTGACCGGCCTATGCACGCCAGACTAACTTTTTGGGAAAGGCTATGTTTATTCCGATAGACAACCGTCGCCAGTATCGCCCTTGCTTTCGCGCGGGCTTCTGACACATTGACGGTTACGCGACTAGTCTGCCCTCGATCGATTCCACGTTATCGTAATGTTGGGGAATGGGAACCAGCGAACTCGTGTCTTTCAAGAGGACCTCTGCGCTAGCCGCCGACACCGGACGCGAGAAGAAGAAGCCCTGGCCCTTTTCGCAGCCGAACGTTCTTAGCTTTGTGACTTGTTCCAGCGTCTCTACGCCTTCGGCGGTGACATCCATGCCGAGGTTATCAGCCAGTGACATTATCGTGCGCACAATCTCAGTGTTCTCGTTCTGGCCGCTCATGCGGCGCACGAACGACGCATCTATCTTCAAGGTAGAAATTGGAAAGCGGTGGAGTGAGCTTAATGAGGAATAGCCGGTGCCAAAGTCATCGATGCTCAAGCCAACACCCAGCATACGCAGCCGTCTGAGCATCCCGCGTGCGACTTCTTCGTTCTCGACCATTGCACTCTCGGTTATTTCCAGCTTTAACGCAGTCGGATCCAGGTTGGTTTCGCGCAGTATTTTCTCGACCTTCTCGATTAGATCCGGCTGAACGAATTGCTTGCCGGAAAGATTAACGCTGATGGTCAGAGGGGCATCCATCGGGTATTGCTCCTGCCAGGCGCGTGTCTGCGCGCAGGCCTCGCGCAGAATCCATTCACCCAGGGGAATGATCAGCCCGGTCTCTTCGGCTACGGGAATGAACTGGCCGGGATTAATCAGCCCCTGGTCTTTCTGTTTCCAGCGGGCAAGGGCCTCGAACCCGGTAACGCGAAAAGTCTTGAGGGAAACGATCGGCTGGTATTCAACAAATAACTCCTCGTTTTCGATCGCGTGTCGCAGGTCGGTTTGCATTTGCATGAGCTTCACCGCGCGCGTGTGCATGCTCTTCTCGAATACCTGGTGACAGTTGCCGCCCACCGACTTGGCGTAATACATCGCGGTGTCGGCGTCGCGCAGAATGTCTTCGGGCTGCTCGTAACCGATCGAACTTGGGGCTATGCCGATGCTGGCCGAGGTCGAGAGCTGCCGGCCATCCAGCTCAAATGGTTTGGCCAGTTCTCGCTGGATTCGATCAGCGACATGGATTGCTTCGTTATTGCCCTTCAGATCCTCGAGCAGGATAGTGAATTCGTCTCCTCCGAGCCGGGCTATCGTGTCTCCCGGGCGCAGACAGCTTTCCAGTCTCCGGGCCATCGTCACCAGGAGTTTGTCGCCCATCAGGTGTCCGAGGCTGTCATTCACCACTTTGAAACGATCGAGATCAAGGAAGAGAACTGAGAACAACGGGCATTCCTTGCGCATGCTGCGCGCTACCGCGAGTCTCAGATGATCGATGAAGAGAGCGCGGTTAGGCAGTCCAGTCAGCCCATCGTGGAAAGCGTCGTGAACCAATTGAGCTTCAGCGTGCTTGCGATCAGTAATGTCCTGGATTTGAAAGATCGCCCGCAGCGATTGGGTCTCGGGATCACGCACCGGGGACACACTTAGTAGGGTCCAGACCTCATGACCTGACTTGTGGATGTATCTTTTCTCTGTCTGGTAACCAGGGATCTGACCAGTCATTAGCCTCGACTGTTGTAAGAGCAGATCGCTCAGATCTTCGCGGTGCGTCAGGGCTTGAATATCAAGCGTCAGCAATTCCTCTTCGGAATGGCCAACCAACTGACAAAGAGAGCGGTTCACCTGAAGCCACTGGCCTTCCTGTGAAACCAGCGCCATACCAATGGCCGCGTAATCGAAAGCGCTGCGAAAACGCTCTTCGCTCTCTCTCAGCAGTTTCGCATGCCGCTTGGCTTGTTCGGCCTGGGCAACCGAAACCTCGACGTTCTTAAGATAGGTTTTGTAGGTGATATAGACGACGGCGATAACTGGCACTGCGGCCAGCGTGCTGTAGAAACCGAATACCGGAATCAGTTTGGCGATGAGCAGCGCAGCCGAGGCGCCGACAAGGTAAGTAAGAGACGCCCACAAGTAGTATTGGCGCCACGTGGGCCAGAAAGGCTGGCGGGTCTTTAGACCCGTATAGATCGTGACCAGGGCGCTGTTGGAGACGTACTGAACCGTAGCCATGAGTAACACCAGAATCACGGACAGCCCTCGCCCGCCGAGCATCGCCACCGGCCCTAACGCTAAGCGCAGAACCACCACCGTAAGAAACGTCGAGCAGGTCATCACGGCGAAATTGAATAGATGCGAGGCCGCCCTGTTGGTTACTCGCATTGAAGAAAAGAAACCGACAGCCGCGGCCAGCAGAATTGCGGACTCACCGCCCCAAAGCAGCATCGCCAGAAAGATCAAGGTATCGGAAACGGTTAACTCTCCCTTGATGCTCGGAATGTGAATGATGAGGCGCGCTCCGATCACCACACTAAAGAGAAATACGAGCAGAAAACGAAAATCGAGGTGGGAGGCGTCAAGCCGGTACAAACTGAACGCGATAATTCCTATCGCCGCCGCGTCAACGAGTGCCACAAATGGTTTGAGGTAACGCTGTTTGTCGAAGAGTTTCATGGTCGTTGGGTTTCGCCCATTTTGAATTTCGAAGTTTGGGAGGTGGCGGCTGACTGTGAGTGTTGGGTTCCACTCAAAGCAAAGAAGGTCCGCCCCAAAACACTTTTATTGAAGAAATAGCGTCTCGTAATACTCGCGCATTGTGTAACCAGCTTTTTTGTAGCAGCCCTGGGCCGCGAAGTTTTGTTCTCTGATAAGCACGCAAACCGACTTTGAGCGATGCAGCAGGACATTCGTTAACTGACGCATACAGCGCGCGCCAAATCCCTGGCTTCGTTTATCCGGGCTGACGTACACACCCTCCAAATAAGTAACTTCAGGCAAATCGCTGATCACGTCCGCCTTGAATATCAGCCGGTTGTCTTCAACGATGACCCACACGCGGTCCTGATGGATCCGTCGTGCACAGCGCAGACGAAATCCGTTTGGATCCGCTTCCAGGGGATTCGCGCCGTTCTCCTGCAAGGCCATCTCTGCGTGGACAGACACCACGAGTTCCAGCTCGCTCGGAGTTGCCGGACGCAGCCCGGAAACCGATGCTTCCAGCCGTTGTTTAGACTTCTGCTCGAACAATAATTCGCGGCGCACCTGGCGCGGCGATGATCGCTCGTAGTCGTAGTAATACAGGAACTGTCTGATCTGCTCTGGCTCGCCTATCAATGTGTGGGACGTCGAACAGCTTTGCGCCAGACCGGCGAACGCTGCCAGAGCGGCGTC
This sequence comes from Blastocatellia bacterium, assembly GCA_033850605.1. Lineage (GTDB taxonomy): Bacteria > Acidobacteriota > Blastocatellia > Pyrinomonadales > Pyrinomonadaceae > UBA11740. Next base: position 4,882 of record JAWWPL010000327.1, read on the forward strand.
GGCCCGTGTCTCGAACAGGGTGACATGGCCGATTAAGGCGACACCCTCCAGTTGCCCGCGAAGGTTCCGTGAGCCGTAGAATCTGCCTCGGTTCAAACTGTTCTCTATGCCGTTGTCGTTTATCCAGCCGGACATAAGGAATGTTTGCTGAGGTCGACGGGAAAGAAAATACATGCCTTCGGCCTTATCTACATTGGTTAACGGCCGAATCATCGACGCCGTTGAGGCGCCGGCCAAATAACCCGATTCATGTTCTATTAGTTGAAGCATTTACTTGGACTCAGGGATTAAGTGCGGAGGGGGGCATCCGCGGTCACCGCTTCTTGAGCAACGTCCGTGCCAGCGAGGTGCATTTTCAGGAATTGGTTTTTTGTGGGGAGATCTTAAGGATTTGCCGAATCCGCAGTCTGATGAAGTCGTCGATGATCGGTCTAAGTGAGAGTGGTTAGGTCTGGCTGACCGAGCCTTGATAGTTAAGTGGAGTCTCAGTCAAATCCTCCAAAATCATGTTCGTGATCCTCTTAAAAGGATCACGACTAAAATCAGTTGCCCGTTTCCGATGGATTTTGTAAGCTGCCTAATCAGCGGATCCCCTCAGAGGCATTTCCGGCCTTAGCTTTTCCTTCCGCACTTGCCCAAAACAAATTTTGATTTGTGGAGGCATCCCCCATGAGACGCTGTCCTGAGTGTGACTTTATTTATGAAGACGACGAAAAACTGTGCGCGATGGATGGCACCGCACTCGTCAACCACAGCGGGCCGTTGGCATGGGAAGAAAGCGCCCTGCCGCAATCGCCGCCGCTGACAAACTCACACGGGCGCGGCTTAACACTCATTGCCTCGGGCGTCATTCTGGCAATCGCGCTGTTCCTGTACTTCCACAACGTGTCCAGGCGAAACGTGCTTCCGAGCAATCCAGCAGCAGCAAAAACCTACAATTCGTCACAGCCCGGCGATCGGAACCCGGTAGTTGTCATTCCTATCGAGGCGGCATCTCCCTCCATCACCCCGTCGCCGGCTTTCAACGGCACAGCTGCGAAAACCGATGCTCCAAGCAAGAGCTATCGCGTCCGTCAGCCGGACGACAACAGTCCGTTTCGAACTGTTCCCGTCGAAACAGCGACTCCCTTACCGAGACCGTTGCCTTCTTTCACACCGGCACGCGTGAAAGTCGATGTGCCTTCAGATAAGTCCGTATCCTCTCCGTTTAAACCCACCCTGCCGCCGCCTGCATCGGTTCCTTCCGCTGCAGCGAAGAAGGACGCAAAACCAACGGATAACAATCCGAAGAACGAATCAAAAATTACGTCGTTTCTGAAGAAAGCCGGACGCGTGCTGAAAAAACCGTTCAAGCACTGAGGATTGGCTGGCGAGCTTGATAGTAAATGGTGCACCCGGCACGACTCGAACGTGCGACCCCCTGATTCGTAGTCAGGTACTCTATCCAGCTGAGCTACGGGTGCATGATGGGCGGTGAGGAAGTTTAAGGTTTAAGGTTTCAAGTTTCAAGTTGGCCGATCGGTCGGTTTGCGGATGTCTTACTGGGAGCGCTGCTCGGGAAAACGCAGAGCGATCGCATTAGCACCGTGGCTTCAGCCCGGTGGTGACGTTTTGACGAAATGATTCTTTGAACCGTTTTCAACGGCCCCCGGCCTACAGAAACCGTTAGAAACGGTTGCTTGTCAATTTCCAATTGCTAATCACCGGGCTAGAGCCGCGGTGCTAATGAGATCGCTTCGCGTTCCTCCGCCCGCCCGCAAAAGCATCGAACAGCCATCTTCTCGAAACCAAACCGACCCATTAACGAGTCCCGACCAACTCGCACGATTGAGGCTATCAGTTCCGCCTCTTGCGAACCTGAAACCTCAAACTTGAAACCTGAAACTAGATGGTTATCTTGCGAAGTAGCCCGGCTTGGTGCTGGCGACTAGATCAGCGCGGGCCATTTCCACGCGAATCTCTCGCCATTTGCCGTCGTGGGAACCGGCATTAGGGGCCTGATAGGTGACGGTATAGAGCGCGCGCAGATCTGCGGCAACCTGTACGTACAGCTTAGACATATCCGTCAGGCTTTTGATTTCATGAATGCGGCCACCCGTGCGGTCGGCCAGGAGTTGCAGGCGCGTACGCGCGGCCGCGTACATTGCGGTAATTGCCGGATCGGGTAGCGGCAGACGTTTAGGATCGCCGGACGGCAGAGCCAGCGGAAAAATCGTGACACCTTCCCGATCGGCCTGGCTCAATACCGAAACCACTTGTGACGTTGTTTCGGCTTTGATCGCGGTGCCGACTGCACCCTCCGGCGCTTTCGCAACTATGGCTCGGTCGCCATTACGTACTTCCGTATCCAGGCCGTCCGTCAAAACAACGATAGCCTTGCGCCGCTTGCCTTCATGACCCAATTCTTTGAGCGAGAATTTCAACGCATCGTAGAACGGAGTCTCGCCTGCTCCAGTAGCCAAGGTATTTATTGCGTAGGCGACCCGGCCCCGATCGGTGCTGAATCCGATTAGTGACTTGACGCCTTTGCCATTGAACTGAACGACTGCAATTCGATCGTCGGGTGTGAGCGCGTCCAGGAAACGCAGCGCCGCTCCTTTGATTTGCTGACGAAAGTTCACGGTTGAACCTGACATGTCGAGCATAAGCACGAGGCTGAACGGCGCCTCGGTCGGTTCGAAGGTGAGAATGGGCCGGCGCACGCCGTCTTCGTAAACCACAAAATCGTTCCGCGATAATGTCGTCACAGAGTTGCCCGATTTATCGACCACTCCAACGTTTAACTGCACCAGCGAGGTATCAGTTGTGATGACCTCGTCGGGTTGCTGGGCAAAGACGCCGGTGGCAAAAACCAGCAGCAGTGCGAACGACAGAATTAGCGTCGGCCGGTGTGCGACAAGCGAGACTGAAGCGGGAACAGAGAATGAATTCATCCGTCTATTACAAACCAAAAAACAGGGTTGCTGGGGTAGGTGAGAGTATGCCTGCGCAGCGGTTCAGTTTGCAACCAGCCGTCCTACAGTGACAGTGAAGCGGTGGCGCTGAACGTGGGGATGAAAGAGAAGGCGAAGGAGTTTGTGGCGGCGGGCGGCGAGATTTACCGAGCCTCGGACAATTAGACAGGATTGATAGGATTTACAAGATTGAAGCAAAGGTTTTGTGTTGACGTCTCACGATCGAATGCCAGTCTCTTGCTGAATCCTGTAAATCTTGTGAATCCTGTTTGACTTTGTCAGTCACTTTAGCTTCGACAACACGACAGTTCGACGCTTTGCGGGGGACAGAACGCGGAGATCTCATTAGCACCGTCGCTTCAGCCCGGTGATAAGCGAATCAACCAGCCCCATTATTCTTCTGCTTGCGACGGTACGGTTCTTCGCCGCTCGTCACTGCTTGGGCGGGAAGTATCCTTCTCTCGCGCGCACATTGGCATCCTTTACGCCGCGCATTTCCACTTTGATCTGACGAAAGCGACCGTCGCGAGTTTTGTTCGTCGGATAATAGCCCAGGCTGTACTGCGTGCCGATCTCCTGGGCGACTGCCGCAAAGGCGGCCCGCGCCTCTTGCACGCTACCTGCCGCGAAAGCTCTGCCTCCCGACGCCTGGGCCATCTCGCCCATTTCTTTCCGCGCCAGATTGTAAAGTTGCCGGCTGATATCCATTCGCTCGAATTGTCCCATACGACAAAAGTCCTGATAGTCTTCCTTCTGCGCCTGTGGGACAAAGAGCCGGCGAAACCGCTCCAATTGTTTCGCCGACAGTGCCAATCGTCCGTCATCCTGACAATCTTTTAAGAGACGATCTTCGACATACTCTTCGGTGTTGATCTGAATGAAATAGGAAGCCACTCCGGCCCGGGCCAGTTTTGCTCGCGCATCGTCGTAAGCCGAGTCGCTGCTCGAGTCGACGCCGTCTGTCAAAGCTACCACGGCGCGACGCCCGCGCACCTCTTCGCGCGGCGGATCGCGAAACACCTGATCGGCCACGCGTCCCAACCCATCGTAAAATGGGGTGCCGTTGCTCGAGCCCAGGTTTTCGATGGCAGCTCGCAGCGCTTTGCGATCGCTTTCCAGCCCGGACAGGACCTCGACTGTGGCCACCGGCGTTCCATTTCTCGGGGCGTTGTTGAAAGCCACAATTCCCACGCGATCTCCCGGCCGCAGCGCGTTAATGAAAGCGTTAGCAGCATCGCGAATCAGACCCAGTTCGTCATGAGTGGATCCCGAAGTGTCCAGCAGTAGAGCGATCTCAAACGGCGCTTCGGTGGTGGCAAAGTTAGTTACTCGCTGGGGCTTGCCGTCTTCGAGTACGACAAAATTCTCGGAACGCAATCCTGCCAGTGGATGGCCATTTCGATCTGTGACTACAGCGGGCACACTAACCAGCTGAGTCTCAACGCGGACCACGTCGCCTTCATCTACTTCTTCACCGGATGAGTTTGTTTGCGGACTAACCGGGGTCGCGCTGGGAGTTGGGGTCGCGCCAACTTTGCGCGGTCGCTGTTGTTGGTTGGCCTGGCCCTGATGGGCGGAGCTTCCGGCGGTGACCCACATGGCAAGCGAGAGCATTACGCAAACCACAAAAGCAGGCAGGCCGAATTTAATTTGTCTTGACGGCATGAATCCGCTGAGCTGAGCAGTCCGGGGTTGGTTAAATATAGCCGCAAATCTCATCCAAAACAAAGTTGTTAAGGGCTAAGGGTCCAGCCACTGACGCAGTTCGAGTCAGGAACGCAAGAGCGCTTCTTGACAGGCATCGATGCTTTCCCTACGATCACACCTTGCGGCAGGGCAAGAGTTGCAGAGATTTTTGAAATGGGCACGTATGTCAATGGTAGACGGCCTCCCTTACAAGGAGGAGGTTGGGGGTTCGAGTCCCTCCGCGCCCACCATGATCGACATTTGAAAATTTCAGATTTGAAATTTCAGATCTGAAAATGCGGAGTCGTAGTTCAGTTGGTTAGAACGCCGGCCTGTCACGTCGGAGGTCGCGGGTTCGAGTCCCGTCGGCTCCGCCATTTGTAGAGCGGTTGCTTTTCAATTTGAAGAGCAACCGCTTTTGCTTTTAGACTCTCATCCATGATTCCCATCCATGAAGCAATTAAGCTAGTCCTTCAGCACTCAAGCACTCTGAAACCCGAATCAGTTGCGCTAAGCGACGTAATGGGTCGAGTCCTGGCCGAAGACATTATTGCCGACTGTGATCTCCCGCCTTTCGATCGCGCCCAAATGGATGGATACGCGGTGCGTGCGGAGGATGTCTTGGCTACGCCGGCGCGATTGAAGATTGTCGGTGAATCCGCCGCGGGTAGCGGCTGGCATTATGAAATGAAAACGGGCGAAGCGGTGCGGATTATGACGGGCGCGCCGGTGCCCGTGGGCGCGGACGCGGTGCAGCAAGTCGAGTTGACGCGCGAAGCGAATGGTGAAGTTGAGATTTTGGAGCCTGTCGACAGTGGGCGATCGATTGTCCGAAGAGCCAACGAGATTAGGGCTGGCGAAACAGTCTTGCACGCGGGCGAAGACATTAACGCCGCGATGATCGCAACGCTGGCGTCGTTTGGTTATGCGGAGGTTAAGGTCGGTCGCCGGCCGCGCGTGGCCGTGATGGCGACGGGCAGCGAACTGGTCGATGTTGATAAGAAACCCGGCGCCGATCAAATTCGCGATTCAAACAACTACACCATCGCCGCGTACGCTTCATTAGCCGGTGCAACCGTCGAGCGCCTGCCGCTGGCCGTCGACGATACCGAAGGATTGAAACGGCAGATCGCGGAAGCCGCCGCCCGGACCGATATGCTGGTCACGTCAGGCGGAGTTTCGATGGGCGTTTATGATTTTACTAAAACAGCTTTGAGAGAACTCGGCGCTGAGATTTTCTTTGAACGCGTATCGCTGAGGCCAGGGAAGCCGACGGTCTTTGCTCGCCTGGGTGACACGCTTGTGTTTGGGCTGCCGGGCAATCCCGTATCCGTTACTGTCACTTTCAATTTGTTTGCCCGTACTGCGTTGCGCGCGATGCAAGGCGCTAAAGAACCGGCATTGAAGGAAGAAACGGCGGTGCTGGCTCGTGACCTTAAGGGATCAATTGAACGCGAGAGCTATCTTCCGGCAATCCTGCGTACGGACGAGAAGGGCGCCTTGATGGCTGAGCCTTTGCGGTGGGGTGGCTCTTCAGACTTTGTCGCGTTCGCGAGGGCGACGGCGCTGATCGATGTGCCGGCAGGTGTGAAGATGATCGAAGCCGGAGACCGCGTCACGATAGTTCGTCTGCCAGGTTAGGCTACGTAGGAACCGAATGTTTATTTGGAGCGCGGACATCCTGTCCGCCTGAGCGCGAAGCGCGAACAGACCTACGTTGTGATGAGCCGAGGGCGGAGCGTGCTGCGCACGCTGGCGGACAAGATGTCCGCGCTCCATTCGCTAAGCTTGTACAATGGGCGCTATCCGTTCTGATTCCCTTCGAATGTATGACGGCCGGTTCGCAAGCGTCTCCCGGCGAGAGGATTTCTTAACCTGATGATATCAAACGCCAGCCCTGCAGTTGTCAGCAACACGCCGCGTGGGGATTCAGCCGCGGCGCCGCTGGCTCATGAGGCCATACATGACACGGTCGTGCGGATTCTGGAAAAAGAGGAACGGGGTCCGCTGTTGGACGTGCCTGCGGGGGAAGGTGCGTTAGCCGCGCGTCTGATCGTGGCCGGATTTGAGGTGAGCTGCTGTGATCTGTATCCCGAGATCTTTCGTCTGGACGGCGTGGGCATTCGTCAGGGTGATTTGAACGGCGATCTGCCCTTTGATAATCACTTATTTGACTTTGTTACCTGCCTCGAAGGCCTGGAGCACATCGAAAATCCTCAACAGGCAATTCGCGAGTTCGCGCGCGTGCTGCGACCCGGCGGAACGGTCATTGTCAGCATTCCCAATATTCTGAACATTGAAGAACGTTTGAAGTGGCTGCTCTATGGTTACACGTCGCACTTCAAACCGATGACGCGCGCGCACGTCGCGCGGCTGCGCGCTGAATACGACAACCGGGAAGAGATCGCCGCGCACGTGAACCCGATCGGGTATTCCGAGCTGCGTTACATCCTCGAGAAATATGGCTTTCACATCGCGCAGGTGTATCGCGATAAGCCCAAATCAAACGCCTGGCTCTATTGGCCCATCGTTTTGTTGATTCGATTGATTGCCCGGCTGACCCCGGCGAAGAAACGAGAGGAACGCTGGACAGAGGAGTTGGCTTCGGATGAAGTATTGTTGGGAGGGAATACTCTAATCATACGGGCCCGGTTGAGCGAGGCTGCCCAGAACGCTTAACCGCAGAGGAAACAGAGGTTTTTCGCAGAGGACGCTGAGTGTTGACTGATTACGAGCTTACGCAAAGAGTGATTGGTTGTGCGATGAGGGTGCACAGCGGGCTTGGGCCTGGGTTGCTCGAGTCGGCTTATCAGGAATGTTTGTGTTTTGAGTTGATCAAGGCGGGATTGTATGTAGAGAAACAAAAGCCGATGCCGTTGGTTTACTCGCAGGTTAGGCTGGACTGCGGTTATCGCGTTGATATTATGGTTGAGCGCCGACTCATTCTCGAAATCAAATCAGTGGAAGCGATCAACGACATACATCTTGCCCAGGTACTCACCTATCTTCGACTGGCGAACTGTCGCCTGGCATTAATATTGAACTTCAACGTTTTGCACTTGCGAGAGGGGATTCGAAGAGTAGTCAACAACTATGACGACTCAGCGTCCTCTGCGAAAACCTCTGCTTCCTCTGCGGTTAATTTCGATTCAAACCCGAAGCTATGAGCAAACTAACCCACATCGACGACCAGGGCCGTGCCCGAATGGTCGACACCAGCGATAAGCCGATCACGACGCGGCGGGCTATCGCTTCAGCGCGCGTTCTCATGTCGACGGCGACCGTGGATGCTATTCGCAATCAAACCACGCCGAAAGGCGATCCGCTTGAGACCGCCCGTCTGGCTGGGATTGTGGCCGCTAAGCGAACCGCCGATCTGATTCCACTCTGTCATCCGTTGCCGCTGACGCACGTTGAGGTGCGGGCTGAGATGTTCGACGAGGGCGTGCGACTGGAAGCCGAAGTCACCACCCGCGCCCAGACGGGAGTTGAGATGGAAGCCCTGACCGCCGTCTCAGTGGCGGCGCTCACGATCTACGACATGTGCAAAGCGCTGGACAAAGCGATGACGATTAGCGACATACGGCTCGAACTGAAAACTGGTGGCAAATCAGGCGACTATCGTCGCGAAGCAAATCAGCCGGGAACAAGCTAAGCGAGATTGACGTTCATGATCGTGACTAGTGGCACAGACTTTTAGTCTGTGATGTTTGATCGTCAGTATTGGCCCTTTAGGACAAGCCGCCAGCGGAGGATTTATTTATGAAATACGGAATTTCCCAGGATGCGCGCCCGCAGGCGTTGACACTGCTGTTAGCGGCCGGACTGTCGATCGCGTTGTGGTTTATTCCTTTTGCCGAGATTCTGAGTTATCCATTCCGCATTTTCGTAACCTTCATTCATGAGGGTGGCCACGCCGTGGCGGCGCTCGTCACCGGCAATTCGGTTCAGAGTCTAAGCGTGGCCGCAAACGCCAGCGGCGAAACCTATACGACCCAGGGTGGGATGTTTTCGCAAATGCTGGTTTCGAGCGCGGGCTATCTGGGAGCGATGACATTCGGAGCGCTCCTCCTCGTCTTGATCCGCAAGGCAGTGGCTGCGCGCATCGTACTCGCTGCTTCCGCATTGTTAATACTGATCCTGACCACCATATTCGGATTCATCACGCCGGTGTTGGCCGGATCGTGGAGTTCACTCTCGGGAATTCCATTCACGTTTTTCGCGGGCATCGTTTTGGCACTTGGGTTATTGGCAGTGGCTCGTTTTGCGAGCGCGGGCGTCGCGACTTTTGTGTTATGCCTGCTGGCCGTGCAATGCGTGCTGAACGCTCTGCTGGATTTGAAGACCGTCTTTTTTCTGTCGTCGCCCTTCGTGCCGGCCGTTCCCACGGATGCGGCGAATATGGCGGCCGCTACCGGTATACCGGCCGTCCTATGGACGATCATCTGGATCGCGATTGCGTTTGGAATACTGATGTTAGCGCTCCGCTTTTACGTCGCCGCGAGAGACCGCGCGTTCGATGCGAAAAGAGATTTGCCGTTCAAACAGAACGTAGAAGCGTGATTGTAACCTGAGGTCATTGTTGGCCTCTTTATCGCGTGCTACCATTGAGGCCATGTCCTCCAATGTTGTTCACATCGATCCGGAGATATTAGGCGGAACGCCCGTCTTCAAAGGAACACGTGTACCCGTTGAGACTTTTTTCGACTACATCGAGGGCGGAGAACCGTTGAGTGA
>JAWWPL010000341.1:0-8342 GCA_033850605.1 Blastocatellia bacterium
CTGAAGTGGTAACAGCCCAGTAGGCGCATTACCTTTCTGAATGCGGGCGGTGCCGGCCGCATAATGAAACGAGCCAGGCAGGGTGTCTCTCAGGATGAGGTTAGAGATGCTCACGGCCGTGGGGTTATGAATATTGATCGTGTAGGTGAGCACATCGCCAATTTCGGCGCGCTGCTTGTCGACCATCTTATTTATCTCGAGGTTATGAGTTTCGAACATCGGAATGTTCGGGGATAGGTAGGCGATATCCTCGAGGGTCACATCTTCGCGGACCAGGCTAAAACCGTTGGCCTCAGCGAGCGCCTGTCCGTCAACGGCCGTCAACATCGCGCGGAACAGACCCGAATGGGTCAAACTCAACGAGACCTTCAGCATCCGGTTCATGAAGCCGGGAGCGCTGACGCGCACGTAATAAGTTGCCGGCGCAGACACTGAGCCGAGTTGTTCAGGCGACAACATGAAGTTGTACCTTCCCTGGCTGTCGGCGGTGTCGGGATTGAGGTTCTGCGTGTTGGGAGGAACGCCGGCGCCAGGCGGAATACTCAGTGACGCGCTCCCGGAACTATTCGTGAGTAGAGCGATGCTGGCGCCTGGAATCGGTGTGCTGGCGCCACCGTGGGCAGCGAACACGATGCCGAAGGGATCGACGATGACGATGGTGTCGTTTGTTCTTATCGAAGCGAAGTTCTGGCCCGATACTATTCCAAAGTTGACCAGGCCACGGCCGTGGGCCACGGTATCTTTCACGCGCGCCTGGTATTCGATCCTCATCAACTGGCCGGGCGCGAGTGACGGAATGACGGCTTCTACGAGCGAACTCGAAACGGGTCCTTCATTTGTCGCCTTGGCGTTGGTTATGATTTCGTTATCGAGCTTGAGAGTTCCCGGCAGGTACTCAAGCCCTTCCGGCAAGTTGTTGAGATAGACAATGCCTTGCGCGGGGCCGTCACCGCTGTTGCGCATCACCATGCTGTAGGTGACCGCTTCACGCACAGTAGCTACCGTCTTAAGCAAACCGTTTACGAGCAGGAGCGGGGCCAATCCATCCGGGCCAGTGATGCGTGGGCCGTCGCTGACGGTATTGACGATCTGGCCGGTCGCTTCCTGGATGCCGTTGACTGCGGCGGCGGTGGTTGAGCGAGCGGTTAAGCGAATGGGCAAATTGGTCTGCGCCGGAAAACTCTCCGAGTTCATAACGGCCAGAACGCCGATACAGCCACCGGGTGGAAGATTCGGAGAGCGAGTCTCGCCCACGTGGATTTCCAGATCTGTGGAAGAAATAGTTCCGCTACTGTCGGTGTCAAAGTAAAGGCTGATGACGCGCGCGGGGGATGCGATCTCAATCTTACTGACGATTACTGTCTCAGAGTCGTTGCCGCCGCTGCAGATTTGGAAGAGGCGAGTGAATTCCTGATGGTGCTGAACCTGGGCTGAGGGCGCCGTCTCGTTTGGAGTGACATAGAGGAGGCTTACCGTTTGTATGACTATCGTGATGATTTCAGAGGCAGTGCTATGTTCGCGTCCATCGTCATCCTTGTAGAATCCAAGACCCTGAACGTGAAGGATTGAACCCCCGGGAGTGCCGTGTTCCTGAGCGGAGGAGAAACACACGGGGAGTAGCGATGCCGCGATTATGATAGCAAGAACAAGATATTTGATTCGGGCGCCAATCATCTCAGCTTGTCTGTGGCTTTGAAAGAGCTGAAGCGGCGCGCGCCTAAAATGGACGCGCGCCGCTAGCTGTGTTGCGCCAGTTTGGTAACTGGCCGGTGGCGTTACTTGATCAGGCGCTGGAACGAGAAGGTCCCGCTCTGCCCCGCAAGCAACGAAGCGACTGTGTCAGTAAGCAAGCCCGAAGCGGTGCTTGCATTACCGGTGATGGTGCCGCTGCGTGAATCGGTAGCAGATGACACAACGTGGCTGGTGTACGCGGCCCAGTTGTTTGATCCCGCCGCGCCGTCTTCGGTGATGACCAGATTGCTGGCATTCAGAGTTACGCAGTTTGTCCCGCCGGTTGAGGCTATATTCACGTAAGCAACGCTGAAGGTAATGACTGCGCCGGGGACGGGATCGATCGATTCGCCCTTGCCCGTTTCGTTGGTCACAACCGCCGTCTTTGTCAGGCGAATAAAACCTGTGTACAGGCGGTCAATGGTGTCGTTGTCGTTGGCCGGCGTGATGCCGGAGACGGCGTGAATCACCGTGTTAAAGCTGCTGAGCACTGCGTTGCCGGCTGGCTCCGTGATCCGAACCAACACATTCGCCGTGCTGTTGTAGGCTATTGCGACTGTCACAAATGACGTCCCGTTTGAGACATCCGTATAGTCCGTGCCGGCGTTGGTCGAGATTTCAACGGTGAAACCAGATGGCACGGCTGGCGCGGTAAGCGTGAAGGTGTCATCGGCGTTACCGGTGTTCTTCAGCGTGTTGGCGTAGACAACTGTGCCGTCGGCCGTGGTGTTGCTGCCAAAAACTACTCCGGCAATACCCGTGTTTACACTCTTGTTGGTGTAGTCGTCGTTGGTCGTCGTGTTGCTCGCATCCGAATGTCCACTAGTACCGATCTGGACATTCCCTACTTGCGTAACGGAGGTGACTACGGGCGCACCGGCGGAAGCGGCCAGGTTGTCGCCGGCTCTATCGGTGAGCGGATTACCCAGATAGTTCGTGGCGTAGGCATCCGTATATGCGCGAATTCCCAGAGTGGTATTAAACGGACCCGCATCAATGGTGACCACATAATTGAAGTCTCCGCTGGTGGTCGTAGCTGCGAGCGATGCGCCGACCAGGAAAGCCACGCGGGTGACTGTGCCGGCGGCAGGCTGAGTAGTGCTGTAGCTCGCGTTGAGATTCGCAGTTGTCAGAGCATCCGCAGTGAACAGCGTGCCCGCGGGCCAGGTCTGTCCAGCCTTGAGTTTAGTGTCACCAGGAATGGTGGCGACAATGTAGACACCTGCATTACCGGACAGCGAGACCGTGCTGGCTGCGCGTGTACCCAGGTTCTCTAAATTGGTCGTATAGGTAATGTCGGCGCTGTAACCGAGTGGTCCAGCCGACGAAGCCGAGAGCATTACTCTTAATGAAGCATCAGCATCAACCGTGGCATTCAACGTACCGCGCGCTTCAGACTCGCCGTTCACGGGAGCCGGCGAAATACCAGTTGAATTGGTGCTCACCTCGTGCGCGGAGCTGTCCGCGACCTGCTCGTCAAAAGGACTGCTGCCACCGGCGTCGCCGAGCTGAACCGTAACTATCTGAGCAGCAGTCGCCGAACTGCTGACCGTCACCACAACGACGACGCTGAGCGATGCGTTGCTGGCGATCGACGAAGTATCCACCGCTGAGTTGTTCCCAAAAATATCCAGGTCAGTGCCGGAATTGAAGACGCCGTTTCCGTTGTAATCAACGAAAGCTGCCGTCACGGCGCCGCGGGTAGTCTGAATAGACGCGCCGCTGGCAAGAAAGTGAATCAGCGCCGCATTGTTGGAAGTGTTGGTAACGGTAAAGGGGAACACCACACCTGTCTGCCCCGGTACAACCGTTGAGATGGAAGTGCCGTCCGGCGTGATTGCCAACCCTGAGACGTTAGCGACGGTGACCGTGACAGTATTTGATAGCGTGCTATAGCTTGTCGCCGCGTCATCCTGGTAGGCGCCACTTGCCTGGTTGGATATGATTGTTCCGCCCGCGGTGGTCTGAGCCATGGCTAGCGCCGGCAACAGAAGAAACGCGGCCACAGCTATGACTGTGATAAATGCTTTCGGTGTCTGGAGTCGAAATTCTTTGTTTGTCATTATTTTCCCTAAAAGTTTGGAGGTTAAGTTACCTACCAGAGGGTGCGTCATTAATTAACGCGAACCTGGTACGAGGACCTGAGTTTGCCGCCCGCTGCGAGGGGATCTGCCCATTCGTAGCGCACCTGCGTGTACATCGAGACGGGTGCGGAGACTCTCTTGATCGTGCCGTCAGCCTGCTTCTCATCGATCGTGGGATTGGAAGAAAACGTTTGTCCCCCATCGATTGAGTAACTGACCTGGGTATTACGATCGCCCAGCGCGCTACCGGCAACGAATGTCGTGCCGCGCGGAATCTGTCCGATTGCGTGATACTCACGAGCGGGCGCAGAACCCTCATTGACTGAGTTCAGCATGAAGCTGACTACTTCCCCGGGTTTGACTGGGCCGGCGGTCTCGACCGAAATCACTTTGCTGTTGCGTTCGATGAAGCCGGTCAATGAAATCTTGACCTGAGGGCGATCACTCGCGACCGCTTGAACGACAGGACGACCAGCCGCCAGAGCCATCGCCTTTGCCGGGCTGGCAAAAATTCGCGCCAAGGTAGGGTTGTGTTGAGCGAGTGCGACCGCACCACCAACCAGTAGCAATCCAAAGATTGCTAAAAAGACTTTGCTTGTTCCTCTAAATAATCTGGACATGGTTATCTCCTGTGAAAAAAACGAGTAGCGATGCAGTAGAAACTCTTTACGGCTCCAACTGCGTTCATCCGAACCGCGCTCTTTCGGTTAGCTCTTGAATAGTTGAAGCAGAGTTGAATTCCTCTTTGAGGCGAGTAGACCGTTGCGGGCGCCTTGGTAGGTGCTGTCGATCGAGACTTCTGCGCTGCCTACGAGCGATGCGTCGCAATAGTTATTCCGTTATCGATTTGCAGCAAAAGGCGTGAGCGCGGTTTTTGCGCGGTCCCGTTAGGCCCCATAACCACAGTCAAACTGCCACACATCGGGGTAGTAATACAGTCTGACTCCCTCTCTCTTTCGAAGAGGGTTGGGGTGAGGGCCTGAGCGCAAACTGCAGCCACAACATTGCCGCGGGCTTTGGCCCGCAATCCGTTTAGGAATTCTTTGCAGGCATCAACTGCGTTCAAGAATTGACTGGTGGCTCGTCTCGAAAACGGGCTAAAGCCCGCTGAATTATTCCTTGCCTGCCGTGGCCTTGCACAAAAAGTATTGGCAGAGCATCGATCGACCGTTGGTGGCTTTGTTAATTTGGATCCGATCGCACGCGCGAAGCGCTCTCATTAGCACCGCGGCTTCAGCCCGATGATTCGCAAGTCGGAATGGAAGGAACCGTTTCTAACGGTTTTTGCTGGCAGATGATCGGGAAAACCGTTGGAAACGGTTCAGAAAACTATGTTGTCGAACTCGACCACCGGGCTAAAGCCGCGGTGCGAATGGCAGCGCTCCGCGTCGCCGGTTAGGAAAGAGGCAGTCGCTTTTCGGATTCCCTCGGTAATAAATCTATGAACAATAACGAAGATTGAAACGGTGTGGTTGAGATTCGAAAGTGCAGGAGCGGAAATCCGGAGCGACAGAATGTTCATAAACGTCGCTCTCATTTTCGGGAGTTAGGGACAAGCGGGCTACTGATGCGGTTTAGAGTTCAAACTTTAGTTTGCGTTGTAATGGATAGCAAAATGCGCAGCCTAAAGGCGGACTCCGAATTACCGGCTCAACCGGCGCGGATCTCTTCGGCGGGATTGTCCCGGTTTCGAGGCGTATCCAGGACTTCGCGTATTCTATTGGTGAGCACTTCAGGAGAAAACGGTTTCTCAATAAAATCCGAGCCCTCCTCGATTACGCCATGATGAATGTTCGCGTTCTCTGAATAGCCCGACATGTAAACCACGCGCGTACCGGGTCGAAGTCGTAATAGGCGCTTGGATAATTCCTGTCCCCCCATTCCCGGCATTATCATGTCGGTGAGGAGTAAATCAATCTTGCTCTTGAATTGTTCACAGAGAAGAAGGGCTTCGCCGCCGTTGGCTGCCGTCAGCACGTCGTAGCCACTCATCTCCAGAACCATCGCGGCAACACTGCGCACCTGGTTGTCATCTTCCACTACCAGCACCGTTTCCCTGCCTGGTAGCAAGGCACTCGGTCTCGCACTAACTTCCGTCGCCGCGACTTCTTCGTCAACCCGAGGCAAGTAAATTTTGAAGGTCGTGCCGCGTCCTACTTCGCTGTCAATGGAAATGTACCCGCCGCTTTGCTTAACGATACCGTAGACGGTCGAAAGGCCCAGCCCCGAACCCTGACCAACCTCCTTGGTGGTGAAGAAGGGCTCGAAGACGCGGCTCACAGTCTCGGGATTCATGCCGTGTCCGGTGTCACTCATCGTTAAGAGTACGTGCGGGCCGGATTGCACCGACTCATATCTGCGGACGATCTCTTCGTCCAGCATTATGTTGCAGGTCCTAATGGCGAGTTTACCGCCTAAGGGCATGGCGTCTTTGGCATTGACTGCCAGATTAGCGAGGATCTGTTCGATCTGCCCGGAATCAGCCTTCACTTGCCAGAGATCTGGAGACAACTCGATAGCCAAATCGACGTTCTCCCCGATGAGCGGGAGTAACATCCTGCTCATTTCGGATATGGTGTTATTTAGATTCAGCACCTCTGGTTTGAGGACCTGTTTACGGCTGAAGGCTAAAAGGTGACGAGTGAGACCGGCCGCGCGATCGCAGGCCTTGTTGACCTCATCGATATTGTCCCGCAAGGGATCGCTCGGATCCAACCTCAGTAATGTAAGGTCGCTGTAACCGGTAATGACGGTGAGGAGGTTATTAAAGTCGTGAGCAATGCCACCCGCAAGCTGTCCAACGGCTTCCATCTTCTGGGCCTGCCGCATCTGCATTTCAAGCGCGTTCCGTTCGGTCACATCCACTGCCAGGCCGATGCAGCCGATGATCTCCCCATTGATATTCGTTAGCGGTGCGACGTGAGCCTGATAATCCTTCCCATTGAGGCTTACATCGTAAGTCACATTGTTGCCGGCGAGCGCGGTCAGGTGCTCTTTGACCAGAGTGATATCGTCTTGCGGAGCGGCCGGATTGATCATGCTCTGGCCGATCAAAGCGGAGCTCCACCCTCCGGTAATCAGTCCCGCGCCTTGAAGTGAGGTGAAGCGCAGTTCGCGATCGGTGGTCCAAACGACAGCGGGGATACGCTCTACAGTAAAGCGCATTAGCTCCTCCGCATCGCGCAATGCTTTCTTCGCCTGTTGCCTGGCAGCACGTTCTTCAGATTCCCTAAGGGCACGCGTGATTACGGGAACTAACCGCCCAAGGCAGTTTTTTAATACGTAGTCAGTAGCACCCTGCTTGAGCGTCTCGACCGCGAGGTCGTCTCCGATTGCTCCGGAGATAACAATGAATGGAGTATTCCGGCATTTTTCGCGCGCAATCCGCAAAGCTCGAAGGCCGTCAAACAAGGGTAGGGTATAGTCGGCCAGGATCAGCGCGAAGCTTTCGCTTTCGAGCGCCGAGAGATAATCAAGCTCAGTTTCAACCTGCGATAGTTCGAAGTTTAGTCCGCTCGAAGCTAGATGGCTCTGAATGACCATAGCATCGACGGGATTGTCTTCGAGATGTAATATCCGATACGGATTCATTTGCTATTCGTCTTTCGCCTCAGCTACAGGTGGCAGCGTCACAAGCTCGGGCTTTTTTGGGTAGCTTCGAAGGCGTCGCGAACCGTTCGGATCATGCCTGGCTCGTCAACCTGGCCTTTCACGAGATAGTCCTGCGCCCCTAACATTATGGCCTGGCCGGCGACCGCACTATCTCCTGATCCCGTCAGCACCACGACAGGTATTCCCGGGTCTTGTTCGAGAATCCTTCTCAGAGTATCCAGGCCTTCAGAGTCGGGCAGAGAGAGGTCCAGGAACACCATGTCCACCTCACCGGCCAGGATCCGCTCAATACCCCCGGAAAGCAGGTCGGCGCGAGAGACTTCGACGCTCGAGAGTTGCGGAATTTTTGCCGCGGCTTTCAAAACCATAGACTGAATCACGATTGCTTCCCCGGGATTGTCTTCGATCAGGAGAACTCTAACGGGCTTCGTAATCCGCGGAGCTTCACCATCCTTCAGAGTTATTAATCGAAGCACATTGCGCATCTGCTCCGGAGTGAAAGGCTTTGGGACAAAAGCAACCGCGCCAGCCTCAAAGCCTTTCGACATCAGCTTCAAGTCATCTGAAGAGCTCATGATAATCACCGGTATGCGGCTTAATCGTTTCTCAGTTTGCATTTGGCGGATCAGATCTGACCCTTCCAGATGCGGCATAACCATGTCGAAAATAACGGCTCGGAAGTCCGCATCCTTGTGAAGAATTCGGTAGGCGTCACGTCCATCACTAGCCGTTACAGCCTCGTAGCCTTCGCTCTCAACCAACGTTTGCACGATGTCGAGGAGCACGGGATCATCATCAGCGATGAGTACACGGTTACATTCTGGGGCCTGTCGATAAAGCATGTATGTTTCTTCCTTCTTAGCTAATCATTAATTGGGTCCGGGCCGTTTTCTGAGCCTGAAGCAACCAGGTGAG
>JAWWPL010000356.1:0-8206 GCA_033850605.1 Blastocatellia bacterium
GACCGGACGTGGTGCGCGACCCTGATATGGAAAAGGACTCGCTGCACAACCTGGAAGTCGCGCGACAATACTTCACCTTGCGAAAAGCCTACAAGGCCTCGCTGGCACGCTGTGAAGAAATCATTGCCGGCAATCCGACGTTTTCAAAAATTGACGAAGTGCTGATGATCGCCGGGCAAAGCAGCCTCCGACTGTCAGAGAACAAAGGCAAACAATCGGTGAAGACCGCCACCGACAAGTTGAGGGAAGATGCACGTGGCTATCTGTCGATGCTGGTCAACAACTATCCTGACAGCCGGTTCAAGGATGAGGCAGCGGCAGCACTGAAACCTCTGGGTGGCCCGCTGCCCAAGGACAGTGGCAGTAAGCAGTGAGTCAAATTGCGGACTAAAGTTCTGAAATCTCAAATCTGAAATCTCAAAATCCAAATATCGAATATGTCATTACTCGTCGTAGGTTCAGTTGCGTTTGATAACGTCGAAACGCCGTTCGGCAAACGCGAACGCATGCTGGGAGGCTCGGCCTCTCACTTTTCCATTTCCGCCAGCTTCTTTACCGACGTACGCGTCGTCGCAGTTGTCGGGGGCGACTTTGGCCAGGCTGAGCGAGATGTTTTTGCGGGCCACAACATCGATACGAGCGATCTGGAGGTCATCCCCGAGGGCAAAACATTTCAGTGGCATGGCCGTTACGAATACGACCTGAATGTGGCCCACACGCTCGATACCCAGCTGAATGTTTTCGCCGGCTTTGAGCCAAAACTCTCCGAGAGTTCGAAAGAGGCACGTTTGGTTTTTCTCGGCAACATTCAACCTGATCTGCAGCGCGGCGTTCGCGAACAGGTTCCCGATGCTGAACTGGTGGCTCTGGATACAATGAACCTGTGGATCGACACGACTCGCGATTCACTGCAGAAAACCATTGAAGTGGTTGACCTGGTTATTATCAACGACGCCGAAACGCGCCAGTTGGCTGAGGAGCCAAACCTGATTAAGGCGGCTCGCAAGATCCTGTCGTGGGGACCGAAAACTCTAATCGTAAAGCGCGGCGAATACGGCGCGGCCATGTTCACCAAAGACGAGTACTTTGCGATCCCGGCGTATCCGCTCGAAGCGGTGTTTGACCCGACGGGCGCAGGCGACACTTTCGCGGGCGGTCTAATGGGGTACCTTTCGAGTCAGGAGAATCTCGACGCCGGGGCCCTGCGTCGGGCTATGATCTTCGGATCGGTGATGGCGTCCTTTAACGTGGAAGAATTTGGCACCGAACGGGTGCAAAAGCTGACTCACGCTGAGATCAACCAACGGTTTAGTAACTTCAAACGCTTTACCCATTTTGAAGAGATTCCGTTTGAGCGTGCCGTCAGCGCCGTGAAGTAGTTTCAGGTTCCGATTTAAGTTTCAAGTTGGGCGCCACGGTTTTGATCTTGATGAGTGTCTGACTAGGCCGTAAACTGACGACTTGAGATCTTAACCTTAAAATTGAAATCTGGGACTTGAAACCAAACTATGTTTTGTCCAACCTGCGAGTCTGAATACGAACCGGGAATTACTCGTTGCCCCGATGATGGAGCGGAGTTAGTCGATCAATTGAGCGTGGCTGATGGAGCGCAAGACAGCAGTGAGGCCAGGTTCGTCGCCCTGCATACTTTGTCGTCTCCGGCCGAGGCGGAAATGGTGAATGACATTCTGCGGCAAAACGGGATCCGCGCGGTCGTGCAGTCAGGAGCATCCGATCAATTCTCGCCGTTGTTTTCCGTGATGTCGCCCGGCGCCCAAGTGCTGGTTGATGAACGTGATCTCGATCGCGCTCGAGAGCTTTACGAGTCCTTCTTCGGTGATGACACTTCGCCGCTCACCGGTCCTGCCTCGGAAGAGGACGACACAGAGTCAGAATAAGTGGCACAGGCTTGAGTCTGTGATTCTTAAATCTGAACCTACGTGTGAGATCGTTCCAGAAGCCACACGGATACGGATTCATCACGGCTCGTCTATTCAATTGACCCACGAGAGGTCGCGGAGCAGTCTGCGCCTAATCACAGACTGAAGTTTGTGCCACACCGTATGAGTGATATCTCTGCAGAGCCTATCGTAGTCCTGATGACCGCGGCCAACCGGGAAGAGGCAGGCCGAATCGCAGAGATGCTCGTGAGCACGCGCCTCGCCGCCTGCGTCCAGCTCCTACCCGAGATGCAATCGATCTATCGCTGGCAGGGTGAGGTCATGCGCGAGATGGAAGTCCTGCTGTTAGCCAAGACGACCAAAGACCAGTTCGACGTTTTAGTGAGCAGAGTTACGGCGATACACAGCTACGATACGCCTGAGATTATTGCTCTGCCGATCACTGCCGCTGCGGAACCCTACCTCAAGTGGCTGCTGGGTTCGCTCCCCGAAGGATCGTAAGCCTTGACGACCGAAACGATTTCCTCCGGCGAGTCCGTCACATGCAAACGACGGAAATCGTCTTCGATAATCTTTCCTTCACTCAGCATTCGGCCTCTCAGCCAGTCCAGCATTTCCTGCCAATATTGTGAGCCGTAGAGTACGACAGGGAAGTTATGAATCTTCCGCGTTTGGATTAAGGTCAACGCCTCAAAGAGCTCGTCGAGCGTGCCAAAGCCGCCGGGAAAAATGATGAAGGCGTTACTGTATTTGACGAACATCATCTTGCGAACAAAGAAGTATTTGAACTTGAGTGAGAGCGTCAGATAAGGATTGGAACTCTGCTCATGCGGCAATTCGATGTTGCAACCGACGGACTCACCACCCGCCTCAAGGGCGCCGCGGTTGGCGGCCTCCATTATTCCCGGACCTCCGCCGGTGATCACTGTGCATCCTGCGCGCGCCAGCATCGCGCCGGTCTCCTGCGCTGCCTTATATTCCGGATGTTCAGGGGGCGTGCGGGCCGACCCAAAAACGGATACGCCATTTTTGATGTGAGCCAGATCTTCGAATCCCTGGACGAACTCGCCCATGATACGAAAAACACGCCAGGTATCGGTGTGCAGAAACTCATCTGCGCTCGGCGTTTCCAGTAGGCGTTCGTCCTGGGTACCGCCGGATGCCTTAGTTTCGTTTTGGTCTTTGTTCATTTTGAGTGGCACAGACTTTAGTCTGTGCTGATTAAATGGCTGGGCCGCTCAGCGTCGGAATCACAGACTGAAGTCTGTGCCACTATAGTCCCATGATGTTATAGCCGCAATCGACGTGGATCGTTTCGCCGGTAATGCCGGATGACAGCCCGCTGCAAAGAAAGAGCGCCGTATTGCCGACTTCGCGGGGCTCGACGTTGCGGTGCAGCGGCGCGCGTTCGGCGTGATGTTTCAACATCGTGGTCAGACCAGATACGCCGCGCGCTGACAAGGTTTGGATTGGGCCGGCGCTGATCGCATTGACTCGGATATTGCGCGGCCCGAGATCGGCGGCGAGATAACGCACGCTTGATTCCAGCGCCGCCTTGGCGACACCCATCACGTTATATCCCTGATAGACCTTCTCAGCTCCGTGAAAACTCATGGTGACGATGCTGCCGCCTTCGGTCATCAGCGGGGCGGCTGCGCGCGCAAGTTGAGTCAGTGAATAAGCGCTAATCTCCAAAGCAGTGAGAAAGGCCTCGCGATCCGTTTTCAAGTATTCGCCCTCGAGTGCCTCTCGCGGCGCGAATGCGATGCTGTGAATAAGAAAATCAAGCCGGCCGAATTCCGCCGACAGCGTTTTAAAGGTTTCGTCAACTTCGTCCTGTTTGGTGACATCGCATGACAGCAGGGGCGAGTCCGGCATCTCGGATTTTGTCAGCCCCTCGACGTTGTCTTTCAGGCGGTCGCCCTGATAAGTAAAAGCGAGACGCGCGCCGGCCTGATGTAGCGCCTGCGCGGTGGCCCAGGCGATCGAGCGCTTGTTGGCTACCCCGAAAATGATTCCTTGTTTGTTTTGCAGCATTCGGATATCCCTCATCTGTGATCAAAGCTAAACGCCGAAAGTATTAGGTACGTACCAGTCAAAGAGCAAGTAGCGCTAGCGCACGGAGCACGCTCAGCTAAGCTAACCACTCTCCACCGATGTTCGCGCTTCGCGCTCAGGCGGACAGGATGTCCGCGCTCCACTCCGGTCCTAATGCTTGAAATGCCTTATGCCTGTAAAAACCATCGCGAGTCCGTGCTCATCCGCGGCCGCAATTACTTCGTCATCCCGCACTGATCCGCCGGGTTGAATAACTGCGGTGATACCGTGCTTCGCCGCCTCGTCAAGACCATCGCGGAAGGGAAAGAAGGCATCAGACGCCAAAACAGATCCGGTGGTTGGCAACTGCGCGCGCATGGCGCCAATCTTCACTGAATCCACTCGCGACATCTGTCCCGCGCCGACGCCGACGGTTTGGCGGTCGCGGACATAGACTATCGCGTTTGACTTGGTATGCTTGCAAACCGTCCAGGCGAATAGTAGATCGCCAGTCTCGCTCTCTGTTGGCGCACGTTTGGTCACGACTTTCAAATCGTCGCGCTGCAAACGATGCGTGTCGCGTGTCTGCACCAGCATGCCGCCCGAAATCTGTTTGTATTCGAGAGCCTCCGGCGTCTCAGTCTTGAAGGTGCGCAATACGCGCAGATTCTTTTTTGATTTCAGGACCTGCAGCGCCTCAGGTTCATAATCCGGCGCAACGAGCACTTCGACAAAAATCTCCGTTACCGCGCGCGCGGCCGCTTCATCGACCTTCCGATTGAAAGCGACGATGCCACCAAAGGCGGACACCGGATCGCAGGCGAGTGCTTTCCGATAAGCCTCTTCGGCCGAGGCTCCCAAGGCAGCGCCAGCAGGGTTAGTGTGTTTAATGACCGCGCATGCCAGATCGTCGAAGTCGCAAACAAGCTGGTAGGCAGCGTCGGCGTCGACAAAGTTATTGAAAGACATTTCTTTGCCGTTGAGCAGCTCAGACAGTGCGATCCCGCCTTGATCGCCGGCAGGCCCATCAAAAAAATAAAGCGCCGCTTTCTGATGTGGGTTTTCGCCGTAACGCAGGTCGCTCATTTTGAGCATCGAAAGCGTGATGCGCTCATCGAATGACGAGAGTAGCTTGCCCAAGTTTGGGTCATCACTAATCTCACTGATAAGTCTTTGGTGCTTTCCGAGAAATCCGGAAATCGCGTTGTCATACGCAGCCGTCCGGGCAAAGGCAAGCAGGGCGAGCTGTTCACGCGTATCAAGAGCCATTGCGCCCCCCTGCTGATTCAACTCGAAGACGATAGATTCATAATTATCCGGATCCACCACAACTGCGACATCGCGATGATTCTTGGCCGCCGAACGAATCATGGCCGGCCCGCCGATGTCGATTTGCTCGATGGCTTCTGCGAGTGTCACTCCTGCGCGCGCGATCGTTTTCTCAAACGGATAAAGATTGACTACGACCATGTCGATCGGCTCTATCTGCTGCTCGGCCAATGCTGCCTGGTGTTGAGGATTATCCCGCAGCGCAAGCAAGGCCCCGTGAATCTTGGGATGGAGGGTCTTGATTCGCCCATCCATCATTTCCGGAAAGCCAGTCACGTCAGAGACGTCGCGCACTTCGATGCCGGCATCACGCAGGGCTTTCGCCGTCCCGCCGGTACTAATGATTTCGACACCGAATCGTTTTAGCTCGCGCGCAAAGTCAAGGATGCCGGTCTTGTCAGAAACACTAATTAGCGCGCGGCGGATGGTTACCAATCGTGATTTGTTCTCTGTTGTCATATGCCTGTCGGAACCACCTGCGTAGTGAGTGGTTTATCTCTGGTCGATAGTCGGTCCCTAGTTGATCTCCCGGAGTAACCACCCGCTACCGCAGGTGGTACTGACATACTATTCCGGTTTAAGAGTGTAAGTGCGGCGGAGTTGATTTACTCTCAGTTTGCGATCTGAAACCAAAACATCAGCGCGATGCTGCTGCCCGTCGCGTGATTTCTCGCCTGGATAAAAACCAAGCACGTATTGGCTACGCAAATCTTCCTCGATCACCGCGAACACCGGCGACAGATCAACCGGAGTGCTGGGAGCGAGTGCTGATGCCGAGGTGCCCGCGACGAAAAACCTGCCACCGGTTTTCTCCGCCAGGTCGCGAAAGCCCCTGGATGCCGGGCGGGGAACCAGATGCCCATCGCTCGGGGTAAACAACGGCAATTGGATCACGTAGAAAGAAACATTCATGCGATTAGCGGCGGCCACAACCTGTCCTGAGTTCGTTTTGCTGGCGGTGTCGAGTCCATCGCTGATCAGGATTGCAATCCTCCGCTCGGGCGAATTTACAGACCGGCCGGCATAAGCCTGAATCGCAACCAGCGCGGCGTCAAAGATCGCAGTCCGTTCACTGAGGTCCAAGGGAACGCTGAAGGCCGCGCGGGCGCTGGCTGTTTCACTGGAGAACGGCGCCAGCAGTTTGGCTTGTTGTCCGAACCGGATTACGGCCACACTCGACGCCGGACCGAAACGCGAAAATAGCTCCAGGGCTGCGTTGCGCTGACGCGAAAGTTGTTCGCGCAGGCTCCCGGAGTTGTCCAGGACAAACGCCAGAGCAATTCGTTCTGATCCCGATGTGAAGTAATCGATCTTGACGTTGCGGCCGTCGTCGTTCAGAGCAAAGTCTGCCTGTTTCAAATCCGGTACGCGGCGCCCGCGTGAATCAGTTACTGTGACCGGCACCGCGACCAGGTCCGTGCGTACAGAGATGACATCAACCGCTTCGGTTTGCTGGGCGTTAACCAGAGAAGGCAGAAGCAGCAGACTAATAGTTGTAACCAAAGAGAGAGAGAATCGCGATCCGCGCGGTGGGTGCGGTGTAAGCAATACCATGCTCAGGCAGGCTAAAACAGGAAGCGCCCGAAGAACAGGATGCTCAGGATTATCAGGACAGTGATGACGATGATCTTAACGAGACTCATGGTCGTTTCCTCTTGCAGGAAGACTCTTTCTTAGGGCGTAATTCTAGTCGCGTCGATGGGCCATGTCAATGGGGCTTTCGCTGCCGGTCCAGCGCCAGCAACAGGGTAACCGAGCGCCTTCGGGTTTTCGGGCAAGCCCCAAGTCTTTATCAAGAAGATTTCGTGTTTATGTGTAGTTCCGCACAGACGTGGAATCGAGCTTTAGCTTATCTTAGGGACCTATGAGTGCAATAAACAATTTGCGGGACGCAATTGAGAGAGCAAAGCTTGAGGAACTGAACCGCGCCGAGAGTGTTAGTGCCGAAGACATTCCAGAGCCAGCGACGCGCGGACCGAAGGACAACGTACTTGACCCAGCCTTGCGGGACCCAATGAGATCTGAGCGCTTCACAACAAGCTCAGCCCGAGTAACGCTCTGAGCCAAACCCAATCTGACTCGCGCGATACTCTTAGTTTCGCGCCCTTTCACATCGGATTACCACAACGCAGTGCAGAAGGTTATCGCGAGTGACGCGAACGTTGATAGCTGTCCAGAGCGCAAATCGCGACGGTGAAAAGCATAGGTCATTGGCCAATCAGCTGCACCGCGACGGCGATGGAGACTATTCCGACAATCGCCGCCATTGAAACCTTCAAACTCGGTGAACGCCGGTGAGCTTCAGGGAGTAAATCGCTTGTGGCTGTGTAGAGAAAGAAACCCGAAGCGAAAGCCAGAAAGATTGCCAGTGCGGCCGGCGGCGGCAGAACGGCCAACGCCAGCAGGCCTCCGAAGACAGGAGCAATTGCGTCCATGACCAGAAAGACAACGTCCCTCCGCCGCACCGGTTCTCCATGAGTGACCAATAAAATAGTATTCAGACCATCACTCATATCATGTGCTATGACCGCCAGCGCCACCAGCAATCCGGTTCGCCAGTTCACCAAAGAAGCTGCGCCAATGGCTGCTCCGTCAAGGGTGCTGTGGACGATTAGGCCGATTGAGCCCATCCGGCCCACGTGTTGGTGAACCTCATTCGTGCAGTCACCTTCAGGGCAGGCGTGCAGGACCAGTAGCCGCTCAACCAAATAGAAGATAAGGAAGCCCACCACCACGATGCCGAGGACGAATCGGAAGCTCCAGCCCTGTGCTGTGGCCACCGAGAGAGACTCTGGCAGCAGATCGAAAAAAACTGCGCCCAGAAGCACGCCTGCTCCGAGTCCCATTAAGAGATGAATCTGATGCCTGGCGGCAATTGCGATGTAACCACCGACGAGCGTCGAGCACATCGCCAGTAATGTAAACAGAAGGGTGAACAT
>JAWWPL010000363.1:0-4715 GCA_033850605.1 Blastocatellia bacterium
CAGTCCGACCGCCGCTCCGACTTCGGATCACGGAGTCTCTTTCAACAACTATGTGGTGCGTTTAGTCGGGGAAGACAAGATCCCAAATACCGATGATGACATTATCGTGAGCGACGGTATGGTAATGAAGGCTTCTGACATTACTCCGCAGTCAACCAATCAATCTCGCAAGAACGCGCCTTAAGCGTCATGTCTTTGCTGTCCCGGTTCCGCCGCAAGAAAGAAGATCCGGAAGTTGCCCGCCGCGCCTTGCTCTTGCGCGCAGGTCGTTTGGGCGACGCCACTGTTCTGGGTACCGATGTGGACGGCGATGGCAACACGATGCTCTCGTACAGCTACACCATCGGCGGAGTCGACTATCAGGCGTTCCAGCGTCTGGACGCGGAACAACTGCTACGCACTCACGATTACCTCCCCGGTTCCGTGGTAGTTCTCAGATACAACCCTCGCAGTCCGGCCAATTCATTCGTAGTCTAAAGTCTCAGTTGTCAGTGGTCAGTTGTCCGTCGTTGTGGTACACAGTTTAGATTGCTGGAAGAACTGACAACTTTCGATGTTTCGTAAAATCCTAATTGCAAATCGAGGCGAGATAGCCGTGCGCATCATTCGTGCTTGCCGCGATCTGGGAGTTTTGCCGGTTGCTGTTTTCTCGGAAGCCGACGCCCAGGGCCTACATGTAAGGATGTCGGACGAAGCCTACGGTATTGGACCCGCACCATCGAATCAGAGTTATCTGAGTATTGCCGCAATTCTCGCTGCTGCCGATCGGGCAGGCGCTGAAGCGATTCATCCCGGTTATGGCTTTCTGGCAGAGAATGCTGAGTTTGCGCGAGCCGTCACCGCGGCGGGTTTGACCTTCATCGGCCCGGGGCCCGAAGCGATG
The DNA here is from genome assembly GCA_033850605.1 of Blastocatellia bacterium. Taxonomy (GTDB): domain Bacteria; phylum Acidobacteriota; class Blastocatellia; order Pyrinomonadales; family Pyrinomonadaceae; genus UBA11740. Next base: position 884 of record JAWWPL010000363.1, read on the forward strand.
GAAGTCATGGGTTCAAAGACCAGCGCACGACGCGCAGCCGTCGCGGCGGGAGTTCCCGTGGTGCCCGGCACGACCGAATCATTGCAGAATTATTCTGCAGCACGCGCCACGGCGGCACAGTTTGGTTATCCGGTGATGCTGAAAGCCGCGGCCGGAGGCGGTGGCAAAGGAATGCGACAGGTCGCGCAGGAGAGCGAACTACTCTCCGCTTATGAAACTGCGCAGTCCGAAGCCTTGTCGGCCTTCGGAAATCCGGACATCTATCTGGAAAAACTGGTCGAGCGCCCGCGCCACATTGAGATTCAGATCTTTGCCGATGCACACGGCAACTGCGTTCATCTGGGCGAACGTGAATGCTCGATTCAGCGGCGGCATCAGAAAGTGATCGAGGAATGTCCCTCGCCGATTAATGATCCATCCCTGCGTGAACGCATGGGCGCGGCGGCAATCAGGATCGCCAAGGCAGTTAACTATGTGGGAGCAGGCACGGTCGAGTTTCTCTTCTCAGACGCGACGCGAGAGTTTTACTTTCTGGAAATGAACACGCGACTTCAGGTCGAGCATCCCGTCACCGAGTTGGTGACCGGTTTTGATCTGGTGCGCGAGCAGATTACGGTGGCCGCCGGCGCGAAACTATCGTTTGGCCAGGATGATGTACGCTGGCGAGGCCACGCGATCGAATGTCGCGTCTATGCCGAAGACCCCGACAACAATTTCTTCCCTTCGCCGGGGAAAATTACTTTTCTCCGCGCGCCCGCCGGCCCGGGAATTCGCGATGACGGAGGCGTGATCGAAGGCGACGAAGTCTCGATCTATTACGACCCCATGATTTCCAAACTCGCGGCGTGGGGGAGCACGCGCGCGCAAGCGATTGATCGCCTCCGGCGGGCGCTGGACGAATACGCTGTCGGCGGAATCAAGACGACGCTGCCTTTCTTTCGTGAGATTGTGCGCGACGAAGAATTTATCGCCGGCCGGCTGGACACCGGTTTCATTTCACGATTTAACGAACGTCGTTCCCCGGAGTACCCGCATCCTCCCGGCGGAGCGCAGGCTTCCAGTCTGCAGCAGGATGTGGCGATCATAGCGGCGGCGCTCGCTTACGCGCGCGCTCAACGCAAAGCATCACCCAATCATGGAGAGGGCGAGCAAAGTAAATGGAAGTTGGCAGGGCGCGAAACCAGCTTGAATAGTATGTTGATGAGAAAAGTTCCTAAGCGCCGTTAGGCGCGTGATGTTTATAGAATCGCGCGGCAGACGATTCTTTGCAGGCTCCCTTAGGCGCGCGAGGAGTATTGCGCTGCTAAGGGAGCTACGGGAGAAATCTGAACATAGGTCTATAAATATCTGGCTCCTCCGGAGCGAATATTCTCTAACGGCCCAGCGACGCGTATCAAACGATCAATGAAACTGCACGCCACAGTTGCCGAGTATCAGGCCGAGATCCAAATCAGGGATGATGGTGAACGTGTCTTCGCCGAGCTTGATGGCCGCGCTTATGAACTCAACGCACACGAGTCCGCCGATGGTTTCCTGCTTACTTATGATGGTACGGTCTTTAACTGCCGCGTCGAAGGGCGACTCCAATCGGGTAATCCGATCGAAATCATCGTCGGCGCCACCGAGTACCTGGTTACCTTAACGGATCCCAAGCGTCTGAGGAGCGCGGCCTCAGCCGGCGCGCAAGGCGACGCCGCAGCGCGGATTATTGCGCCCATGCCTGGCAAAGTTGTGCGCGTCATGGTCGAAGCCGGCTCCATTGTTTCAGCCGGTGACGGTATCATCGTGGTCGAAGCCATGAAGATGCAGAACGAAATTAAAGCGCCCAAAGCCGGCACGGTAATCACGTTGAATACTCAAACCGGCGCCACGGTCAACGGCGGTGACGTGCTGGCGGTGATAGAGTGAGGTGAACACCGAGTGTCTGGGCAGGAATATTTTCCATTTGTCATTTAACTACTGTTTCTCGGTTAGGTTCGTCTAATGGCGTGATCAACCAGCAAAATGAATCACGAAGTCACACGAAAGAGTTCTTACAAATGGCGAACGACAAATGAAAAATGAAAAATGAGAAATGGAAAATGGTTCCCGGATCTGAAATCATTCATGAGTCATCCAGACGCATTCTTCTCTGGGATCTCGACGGTACGCTGGTGCGTGGCCAACGCTATGGCGTGTTCAAAGACTATACCGTGCCAATGCTGGAACGCGTCTTTGGCACCGCCGGGTCTCTGGGCGAGATGATGGTCTCAGGGATGACCGATTTGCAGATCATCGAAGAGGCGTTGAGAAGCGAAGGCATTACGCGCGATCACATTATGGCGCGCAAGGATGAACTGCTGCGTTGCTACATTGACGAGATGAAACGCGCTACGGGCAATGGCGCGCACCTGATGCATGCGATGCCGGGCAGTCGCGAGGTCCTGCAGAGAGTCGCGGACCACCCGCGTTATCATTCAGCGTTACTAACCGGCAATATCAAGCCCGCGGCATACCTGAAAGTGGAGCTAACGGGGCTGGCGGAATTCTTTCAACTCCCAGGCGCGTTTGGCGATGAGTCATTCGATCGTCGCGACCTGCCGGCGCTGGCCGCGCACAGGATTAATGAACATCTCGGAGCCCATTTTGAGCCTGAACAATTCATTGTGATCGGCGACACGCCGAACGACATCGCCTGCGCACGGCATTTCGGCGCGCGGGTCCTGGCCGTAGCCACCGGACGAATGCACTCTGAGGAAGATTTGCTGGCTCACGAACCGGATGCGTTGCTACCGGACCTCTTGAATGCTGAGCTCGTAATGAAAACTCTGGATCAACTCTGAACAGACCTCCACACAATCAGCGTCTGAGTTTTGTTTCTCTTTTTTCTCCCGGCTTGCTCAAAACGATCCACGAAATCACACGAACAAAGCCGAGGCCCGCTTCATGTATTTTCGTGGATCGTTTTTCTGAAGAGTTGGTATTTCCGATAGCTGGACTGATACGACGATTACTTTCTGTTTGATCTTTAACCGGCTTGGCCCATAATAAAGAGCTACCCCCAACAAACTATTTTGTGAGCCTCGTTTAAAGGGAACGACGCTCTTCGCCAAAGAAAGGTTCTAGTATGCTCGTCAATTGGAAGAAGGATGTCGACGCCGCACTTGCCGAAGCCAAAGCTCAGAACAAAGCTTTATTGATTGATTTTTCTGCCGCGCCCGCTTGAGGCGCTTGTGCTCAGCTGGAGGCTGAGTCATACAGCGACGAAGAGGTCGCAAACTTCATCAACCAGACCTTTGTACCTCTCGAAGCTCATATCAAAGAGCATCCCGCCTGGTTTCATCGCTTCGGCGCACTTTGGACTCCGACTATTCTGGTTATGGACGCCGATGGTGTTGAGCGTTACCGCATTGAAGGTTATCTGCCAAAGAATTGGTTTCGCGCCCGTCTGGAAATGGGCCTGGGACGGGTGTCGTTCATGCACAAGAAATGGGCCGAAGCCGAGAAAGGGTATGCCGAAGTCGCCGAGAGCTACGCCGACACGGCTCTAGCAGCCGAAGCAATCTACTGGCGCGGCGTGAGCCATTACAAGAATACGAGCGATCACACGGTGTTGGGTGAAGCCGCAAAGGAACTGGGCGAGAAATATCCCGGCAACGAGTGGACGCTGAAGAGTCTGCCGTGGGCGCATTAATGGTGTCAGCAGCCCGACCGTCAGGGAGGACCAGTTCAAGCAGCCCACAATTAGAGCACGGTTGACTACTTTCTGTGGTGAGCGCGTCCTGCAAGACAGACATGGAGAGTTGCCCTCCCTGACGGTCGGGCTTCTGACACTAAATCCTGTGAAAGCCTT
>JAWWPL010000366.1:0-9388 GCA_033850605.1 Blastocatellia bacterium
TGATGAGGTCAGTACCGAGAGCGGTAGCGACCGGGTCTCAACGCACCAATCGAGTCGTTACCGAGAGAGCGACCCGGTCGCTACCGCTCCCGGTACTGACCTCAACGCATCAAGGATGCGATCCGCAGTGTGCCCGTCCCAAAGCGGCGGCACACGCGGCGTGGATTGACTGGGCTTATGCGCGAGTGCGGCGAGCGCGGCTTTGACGATGTCGGCGGAATTGGTGCCGGCGATGGTGTTGGTGCCCATCTCGACCGTGATCGGTCGTTCGGTATTCTCCCGCAGCGTTATGCAGGGAATTCCCAGAACCGTGGTTTCTTCCTGAATGCCGCCCGAATCGGTTAAGACCAAACGGGCCCCGCTGAGCAATTGCAGAAAATCCAGATAACCGACGGGATCGATAACCAGCAAGCCGCTAATTTTTTCGACTCTATCACTCAAGCTAAGTTCAGCGATCATCTTGCGCGTCCGTGGATGCGCCGGAAAAACAATCGGCAGACGGCGCGCGATTTCTTCCAGCGCCTCAATGATTCGAATGAACGCGTGAGTGTCATCGACATTCGCCGGGCGATGCAGCGTCAGCACCGCATATTCTTTGTCAGCCAGGCCAAGATCTGCGCGCGCCGTAGATCGTTTGGCGCGATTGAGATGGTCGAGCAGCGAATCGATCATCACGTTACCGACGAACCTGATTCGCTCTTGCGGTATTCCTTCGGCGCGGAGATTCGCATCAGCGTCCTGCGAAGGCGTGAAAAGAAGATCCGCGATCTGATCGGTTAATAGACGATTGATCTCTTCAGGCATGGTCCGATCGCGACTGCGCAGTCCGGCCTCTACATGCGCCACTTTGATGCCGATCTTCGCACACACGAGGGCGCATGCCAGCGTCGAGTTTACGTCGCCGACGACAATCACCCAGTCCGGCTGCTCTCGAATCACAACCGGTTCGAATGCCTGCATGATCGCGGCAGTCTGCTGCGCATGACTCCCCGATCCAATGCCCAGATACACATCCGGCTCCTGCATTTCCAGATCACGGAAGAATGCCTGGGACATGGCGTCGTCATAATGTTGTCCGGTGTGAACCATGATTGGCTGGAACTCGTGGCGGCGCCGGGTCATGGCCGCCGCAATCGGCGCCACCTTCATGAAATTGGGCCGCGCGCCCGCTACGATGATGACTTTGAGCATTTGGGGTTTGTGGCTTCTTGTTCCCTCTCCCTCTGGGAGAGGGTTAGGGGAGAGGGCTTGGCAAACCCAAGCACATCACTAACCTTGTCTGAGTACTGCGCCTTAGCCCCTCTCCCCGGCCCTCTCCCAAAGGGAGAGGAAGATTTGAACATCACACTTCAACCGGCGGTCCACTTCGCAACGACTCGAGTATGCGAAACGTGGCGCGGGTGGTCGTGGCCAGATCATCCAGAGCAATTGGCGACCGCCCGCCGTCGCGGACCATTGCGCAAACCGCCCGGATCTCATCTTGCTGTCCCTTGTCTTGTGCACGCAGTTTGGTTTTGGTTTCGCGCCCGTTGTGCCAGGAGCTGCCACTGCGAAAGTCATCCAGCACAAAAGATTTCCCGCTACCGAAAATTTCGATCCGCTCTTTGGGCAGGGCGCGGTCACCTTCCGCCAAATACGCTATCGATGCATTCGATCCGTCGGCCAAACGCAGAGTGACAAAGACTGAGTCCTCGTTGTTGATGTCCTGGCTACTCGTGGAGATTGCTTCGGCGTAAACCCGGGTAGTCAGCGAGCCCGTAACAAAATGGATGAAGTCGATGAAGTGACAGACCTCGCCGATGATTCTGCCGCCGCCTTCCTTCGGGTCCACGGCCCAATGACCGCGCGGCACCCGGCCCGCGTTAACGCGATAATTGATCGACAGCGGCGTGGCCCGATCGGCGAAGAATTCGTGCGCCTTGAGCGCCAGCGGCGAGAAACGCCGGTTAAAACCAACCATCAATTGTCCCGGCGACTGCTGCGCCGCGGCAATTACTCCCGCCAACTCTTCGTCGTTCAATGCCAGCGGCTTCTCGACGAACACATGGCGGCCGGCTTCCAGTCCCCTCTGCGCCAACTTTGCATGCAGGTCGTGTCGCGTAGCTATGACAATCAGGTTTGTCTGCTCGTCATCGATGACTTCCTCGCCGCTCGAGACGCAGAAGCGAAACCCGTTTTGCTGGCCCACGGCCCGCGCCGTTACCCCTGACGCGGTGGCAATTGATTGAAACTCTGCACCGGCCGCTTTAAAGTTCGGCAGCAGCATTGCTTTCGCATAACCGCCCGCGCCGATCAAACCGACGCGGACGCCGGACGCCGGACCTGTCGGTTTCGTGGTCAGGGGAATGCGCTGCTCCAGCGCGCGCTCGGTGTCGTACTGCAGAACGACGCCCAGGTAAGGTTCATTGCCGGTAATCAATTCGTAAGCGCGTTCGCTTTCGGCGAGCTTAAAACGATGCGTAATGAGCGGCTCGACATTCACGCGACCTTCGGCTAACAGATCCAGGAAAGCTTCGATGTTGCGGCCCTCAGTCCAGCGCACGTAACCCAGTGGATAATCGTGCCCGCGTTCTTCATATTCCGGATCGTAACGCCCGGGTCCGTAAGACATTGAAATCTTGAAAGTGAGTTCGCGATCGTAATAGGGTTTGCGCGGAATATTAAGTCCCACCGCGCCCACCACTACTACCCGGCCTTTCGGTCGCGAGATCTCACCCGCGAGCTCTACCGGCTGGCTCGATGAGCTGGCCGCGGTAATTAGAACAGCATCAGCCCCACGTCCGCGTGACCACTCCATAACAGCGCGTTTCGTATCACTGCCGGGAGCACAACCCATGTCAGCGCCAAACTGGCGCGCTAATTCAATTTTCTTCTCGTCAAGGTCGATGCCGAACACGCGGCACCCATTCGCTTTCAGCAACTGCACCGCAAGTTGTCCGATTAAGCCCAGGCCAATAACTACGACGGATTCGCCCAAAGTCGGCTCGGTCAAACGCACGCCTTGCAGCGCGATTGCACCGAGAGTGCTGAACGCGGCCGCATCAAAATCGACCTGCGTGGGCAAGCGAACGCATAGGTTTTTTGGAACGGCGAGGACTTCTGCATGGGAAGCGTAGCCGACGCCCGCGCACGCCACTCGATCGCCCTGGCGGAACTCAGTAACACCGGCGCCGGCTTCCAACACCGTGCCGGCAGCGCTGTAACCTAAGGCGACGAATGATTCCAACTTGGAACGAACGGCGTCAATCGTTTGCAGCACGCCTTCGTTCCGCGCTTTCTCAATAACCTGTTTAACCAGGGCCGGCTGATCGAAAGCGCGGCCTATCAGACTCTTCTGGCCTGATTCCACCGTCATTCGTTCAGTGCCCGCGCTAATCAGTGAAGCAGCGGTGCGCACCATCACGAATCCCGGGCGAACGACCGGAGCCGGCACGTCAGTCACCGCTACCGCACCCGTTTTGAGGTTTTGCAGAATCTGTTTCAATGTTTAGGTAGCGCGGACTGCCAGTCCGCGCCAGATGTTCGATTGCGCCTACAAACGCGGAACTGATTCCTGACAGCCCGCGCTGATCAAAGTTACTCCCCAAAAAGCTTTCTTAACCGGCTCAGACTATCCTCGATTTCGGTTTGTGTAGTCAATCGACATGTGCGCGGCGGGACTTCGCTTTGCCTTCAGCGGGAAACATCCTCGATGTTTAATTCGTGAATTAGATTGACAATACCTCATGTCTTTTGTTAGTTATGCTTCGCTATTTGCGGTCTAAACCCGGGAAAAAGAGCTGAAATTCATTTCATCGTTTAAGCAGGACACCGTCGCGTTCGCAGCCGGGTTTGGCATCAGAGCGCGCAGGGATTGCTTCAGGCTGGCCTCATCGTTTGGGAAAGTTCGCAGTGTTAAATCAAAAAAAGTAGGAGATTAAATTATGTCGCAAAACTGGACTCCGCCCCCCGCGTCGGGTAGCGGATCGGAAACGCCTGTACCCAACTATCTTGTGTGGGCCATAGTATCTATCTGTGGCTGTGGCTGGCCGCTTGCCATTCCGGCGATCATTTTCGCCACACAGGTAAACAGCAAACTGGCGGCGGGTGACATCGCAGGCGCCCAGGATGCTTCCAGGAAAGCCAAGCTCTTCGCGATGATTGCCATTGGATGCGACATTCTTTTCTGGATCGGCATGATTATCTACTTTGTGTTCGTCGTCGGCCTTGTTGCGATGAGCGGTTCGCGTTAATTATTAGATTTCGCACCATTGCGGTGCCGAATCCGCTTCTTTGTGCCTCGGTTAATTTTGCGTGCCGGGTGGAGTTGCTTCCAAACGGCACGCATAAAAAATCTTCGATTCAAGAGGATTGATGGATCATGCCGGTTTTTTGCACCAAGTGCGGGGCGCAGAACGACGATTACTCACAAAACTGTTTGCAGTGCCAGTCGCCGCTGCCTGCCATCGGTGGGCAACAGACCGACTATCAAGCGCAGACAGACTATCAACAACCTTACCAACCGGGTTATCAACCAATTCAGCCACCGGCGCCGCTCTATGGCCAACCGCAGAACCAGGACTGGCAAGCGGCGGGAGCCGACAAAAAGATCGTCGCCGGCATCCTGGCAATTGTTCTTGGTGGTTTGGGAATTCACAAATTCATTCTCGGTTATCAAAAAGAAGGTCTGATCATGCTGCTCGTCTCCGTGCTGAGTTGCTTTACCCTCGCCGGCGTGATGCACGTGATTGGAATTATTGAAGGAATAATGTATCTCACCAAGTCGGATGAAGAATTTGTGAGGACCTATGTTCAAGGACGCAAGGGATGGTTCTGAGATTTTGACCTGGTAAGTTCCGAAACGATTAGGCTGCAAGTAAACTATTCCGCGGCGGCTCAAGTCTTTTTCATCGAGTCGGCTGCGGATTTCAGATGATGACCGGCTTTCACTTTATCGAAACGACCGCCGACCGCGGGCGCCAGCTGGCGATTGCATCGTTTGTTTGGTTGGCACTCGCCTCGATCGCGGTTTTCCTTTTCTTCTTCAACCCGGCGCTGCCGCAAAATCAATTCTTTCCCAAATGCCCGTTTCGGCTGGTGACCGGTCTCCAGTGTCCCGGTTGCGGCTCGACGCGCGCATGCTATCAATTGATCCACCTGCACCCGATCGCAGCGTTCAAGCTCAATCCGCTGATGATGCTGACGCTGCCGTTCATCGTCTATGGCTTTCTGGGATACACTCGAAGTGCATTAACGGGGCGACCTCAGCGGCGTGTTTTCATTCCGCCAGTTTATCTTTGGGCCGGGCTGGTGCTCTTGATTTTCTTCTGGATTTTTCGCAACACGCCCTGGTATCCGTTCGTGTCCTGAGCATTGGTTTAGCGGCGGGCAGTAGCCCCCCGTTACTCAGACATGACGGCGGGCAGTACCCCGCCGCTAAACTATTTGGGAATGTTTGTATCCGACGCACGAATCGAAATAAATTCTAGTGTTGGCGATTTATCTTTGTAACGCCGAAGCAGGACCGAAACCCCCACGCCAACAAGTATCGCGGCCAGCACTCCGCCGAAGAGCAGCATACCGAGATCGTTGAACCCACAGTCCTCACAGTCTGAAGCCACAATTACGAGGTAGAGTGCTTCCTGGAAGCGGGCGACGACAAACGCGCCTATCGGAGAAGCCAGAATCAAGTCAAAGAGCATAAACATGATGAAAAAACCTCTCTGGATGGGAAATTCGCAACCGCTCAGTTTAGACACCGGCCGGTGACGTTTGTTCCGAGGGGCACGGAAAGAGAGGACGTCAGGCGTCTCTCATTTACCATTTATCATTTTCCCTTTACGATTCCTTCATGAACACTGATCCGGCAATCCGCATCGCGATGCTGCCGCGCGATACCAATTCGCAGGGCACTATTTTTGGCGGCGTTATTCTCAGTTATATCGACATGGCCGGCGCGATCGAGGCCCACCGGCATACGGGCATGGATCGCTTTGTGACCGTCGCCATGCGCGAAGTAATTTTTCACGCTCCGGTATTCGTCGGAGACCTGGTCAGCTTTTATTCCGAAACTCTCAAGATTGGCACGACTTCAATCACCGTGCGCGTAGTGGTCGAGGCAGAACGCTACGGCGGGCCCAGCGAACGCGTACAGGTTACCCAGGCCGAAGTGATCTATGTGGCCGTGGACCAGCAACAGAAAAAGACAAAGATCGTGGTTAAGTGAGAACTAAGTGGCACAGACTTTAGTCTGTGAATTCTGGCCCCATCAAACACAGACTTTGCTCGCAGCAGCGGGGGCAAGCCCACCTTCCTCACCTCGAGCTTAATCAAATTGAATCGCTGATTGTTGATTGAAAGGCCTTCAAGGCTGGGCCTTTGAGACTAGGGAAAAGTCTCTCAGGTCAGGAAGGCGGGCTCGCCCCCGTTGCTCCGAACGCGTCGATAACCCTATAAGTCGACGCCCTTCTCCCCCAACTCGCGCCGCAATTGCATTGCATCCTGAAAGCGAATTGTCTGCAGACCCAGTGCGCGCGGACACTCGAGGTTCACTTCGCGGTCATCGACGAATACGCATTCGTCGGGTGCGCACTGCGTGACGTTCAAGACCAGTCGATAGATAGCCTCATCCGGTTTCCGCAAACCCAGGAAACAAGAGCTGAAAAACGCTTTGAAGTATTTACGCAGCTCGAAATGCTGGATTCGATAGAGATTCAATTCCAGCACTTCATTGTTGAGTGTGGCCATGAAGTGCTTTTTTTGCGCCGCGAGTTGGCGCACGATCTCGATCGATTCGGGCTTTGGCTGAGACTGCGCAAATATGAAGGCGCGGAATTCGTCGCGACTGAATGAGCGTGGCCGGTAAAAGATCACCAGGTCGAGATAACGCTCGAGCGCGAGGCGATCTATTTCGATCAGGTGCGCGACTTTTTCATGACGATCGCTGAAGTCGTCCCAATCGAGATTGAACTGCGCGGCCGCCACGCGTCGCGAGTCGTGACCCCAACCATCAGTAAGCAGGACGCCGCCGATGTCGAAGAGAATGGTGGTGATCACAGTCTTATGTGGCACAGACTTCAGTCTGTGTTCCCTTCCGCTGGTAACCCCACAGACCGCAAGTCTGTGCCACTCACCAACGATGATAAGCCGGATGGCCCGGTTTAACCGCAACGAACGTCCCCCGGCAAGTCGCGCAGACCTTGCCGTGAGCGATCAACTCACCTTCGACAATCGCCCGATCTCCGGTTGACTCAATCACGCGTGCGCGCAACTCGACCGGCTCGTCGGTAGGCGTCGGACGCAGCAACTTGATCGCATAGTCAGCCGTAACCGTGCAGGGCGGATGGTCCAACCCCGCCTGCTTCATCAGGTGGTAGGTCGCGGTCCAGTTGCAGTGACAATCCAGCAGCGTGCCGATAATGCCGCCACTCAACATTCCCGGAAACGCCTCCTGATACGTCTCAGGCTGGAAGGTCGCGACGACCTCGCCACCGTGGGGAAAGCTGCGAATGTGCAAACCCTTTTCATTCGCCGGGCCACAGCCAAAGCACGCGTTGTTGGGAGCGTATGTTTCCTGGATGCTTTTTTCAGTTGAGTTCATTTGTCTTGAAAGTTTGGCTCCTTTGCGCCTTGGCGTCCCGGTAACATCTCACGCAACGGCGCCAAGACGCAAAGTCAGGAGCCGGCACGTTGCGCCCGCAACTGCTCTCGCAACTTAAACCGCTGAACTTTTCCGGTCGCGGTGTAAGGCAATTCCGAAACAAAAAGATAACGGCGTGGCTGCTTAAAGCGCGGCAGCGACTTCTGGCAAAGCGTGCGCAAAGATTCCGCTGCATCCGCGCCGGCATCGTCGGTGCAAACCACAAAGGCACACACGCACGATAAGCCATGCTCATCAAATCCTTCGACTACCGCAGCGGCGCGCACCGCTTCACTTCGCAATAGAACATTCTCAACTTCAATCGGCGACACCCACTGGCCAGTCGGCTTGAAGCAATCGTCGCTACGCCCCTGATGCCACCAGAAACCATCGGCATCCGTTGTGTACAGGTCACCAGTTCGCACCCAACCATCCACGAAGGTTTCAGCCGTCGTCTCAGGCCGTTGCCAGTAGCGCGCAGCTGCGCTGGCGCCGCGAATCCAGAGATTCCCTGCCTCGCCCCTGGGCACGCCTACGCCATCAAGATCACTCAGACGCGCTTCATAACCTCGTAATAACTTTCCGCTGCTGCCATAGCGTACGTCGCCGGCGTGGTTCGACATGAACATATGCAACATCTCTGTCGAGCCAATCCCATCCAGTATTTCAACTCCAAAAGTCGTCTGCCAGTCTTCTCCTAATTGCGCCGGCAAGGCCTCGCCGGCCGAGACGCACAAACGCAGACTCGAAGTGTCCAGTGGATGGTTATGACGATGGTGTTCCAGCAGCATGCTGTACACAAGGGGCACGCCAAAAAAGATCGTGGGACGATATTCTTTGAAAACCCGGCTGATGACATCCGGCGCGGGTTTCTCACGGCAAAGAATCGTAGTCAGCCCGTTGAGCAGCGGAAAAGTAAAACTGTTCCCGAGCCCGTAGGCGAAGGGCAAGCGCGACGAAGAGAAGAGTCGATCACTTTCACGCAGTTTCAGGACTTCGCTGCAGAAGGTCTCGTTTGTATGAAAGATGTCTGCTTGGCGATGAACCGCGCCTTTCGGCTCGCCCGTGCTGCCGGACGTGTAAAGAATGAACGCGTCTCTGTCTTCAGCGGCGGGAATAGGAAACGCGGTATCGAGTGGGCGACGTTTCGCGCCGGCAAACTCATGCGTGTTCATTCCCGTAATCGAAGCGCTATTCGATTCAACGGAGCCATCTTCGCGGCTGACCAGGAGCACATGCTCGATCGCGGTCTGGCTGTCTGAAGCTTTGAACAGGTTCTGAGCTGTCTTAGCTTCAACAACTGCTGCGCAGGCCCCGCAGTCTTTCAGGATGAATAGTTGATCTTCGCGCCGCAAGGCCAGGTTAATGGGAACGGCGATCGCGCCGAGCGAGATGATCGCGACAAACGTAGCGATGAATTCGGGCGAGTCATGGAGCAGGATGGCGACCCGGTCTCCGGCGTTGATTCCCAAGTCGCTCAAAGATTCAGCGACGCCCACTGTCCGGTTACGCAGATCCTGGTAGGTAATTTCTGCGGGGCCGAATAGCACCGCCACGCGCGCGGCGCGTGCAGGTAAGAACAATCGATCGAATAGGCTCCGGGAATTCAACAAATCAAATGAGCGAACCAGTTCAGAGTTCAAGCTACGGCTTGCCTCATCTGAAGCTTGCAGAATTTATCATAGACCATGGAGCGCGGACATCCTGTCCGCCTGAGCGCGCAGCGCGAACGCATTCCGACGGCGAGCGTCTCACCCGATCTGAGCGGGC